>JAVRPF010000341.1:0-3369 GCA_032162385.1 Mycobacterium sp. | reverse complement strand
AGCAATGTTGGTCAGCAGCTTGGGTGGTGTCGGTGCAGCGTTGCTGTTAACTCCACCTCCACAACCGGCCAAAGCGGCTGCAGCGACCAGCAACACGGTCATCAATGGGTATTTCATCGAACTGTATCCTTTCGTTCTAACGGTGGGCCGGTCTCACGGGATCGACCTGTAGGTGTCTTCGTTTGTGTCGCCCAGCAGGGGTGAGCGGTGGACGCCGACTGGGGAGTCGGACAGTTTGATCGGGCAGCCGGAGCACCGGCCAGGATCTGAGCGCACGACGCTCCCGACAGCACATGCGTCATGTCCAGGACGCGCACACCTTCGAGCGCCTTTCCCACGACGTTCCCCTTACTCGTACATCGTGTGGTTCACGATTCCCGGCGCGTACACGGCGGGGTCGAGCCACAGGTTGATCAAATGACGACGGCTTGCCCTGATTCGCGGGTGTCGGCGCTAGATGAATACTGCATACAATCCGTCCAAATATGAACGGGATCACATGGTTACCAGGAGATTCACACCTGTTCAGGCAGGGGATTCACAGGAGCACTCCCTTGGGCAGCTGGGTGCACGCATGGCGACGGACTCGAGCCGCGCGGTCTGGATCCGTTTCACTCTCGCCGGGCCTCATCCCATCAGCCACGTCGCAAAACCCAAGGATCCCTTACAGGACAGGTACTTCGGTGCATCTACGGGCCGAGTCGGCCGATCAAACGTGAACGACCCGGGCTAAGCGGAACGACGTTTCGCGGGTCGAGTACTGCAATACGCGTACTGATCGGCCGCACCCGGCGCACCCTGTAGGCAGGCCACGGAGCATGGCTCGAGGGGGAATGGCGATGAGCGCCCAGCAGCAGCAAAAACTCGATTCGTTCTATGCGCTCGACAACGTGATCACCGTCAAGATCACGATGCCGCAGGCCGAGTGGGATGCGGTGCGCAACGAGGAACCCCAAGGCGGTCGGTGCAACTTCGAATGGACCGAAGGCGCCAGGTACAAATGGCGCAAGGCGCCCTCGGTCGAGATATCCGGAACGAAATTTCCCGCGACCGCCACGTTCGCAGGCGTGGGCGTCAAGAAGAAGTCATTCTGCGGTTCGATAGACAGCAACAAGCCCTGCCTGCACGTCGACTTCGGCAAGTTCGACGAGGCCAACGTCCCCGGGATCGAAGCCCTGATCGGGTCGCGGTACGTGACGCTCAACAACTCCATTCAGGACGAGTCCTACGTCAAGCAGACGCTCGGCTACCGGATGCTGGACATGGCCGGGCTGCCCCATTCGCGATGCAACTATGCCCGGGTGTTCGTCAACGGAACGCCGATCGGCCAAGGCGGCCTTAGCGTCAACAGCCCCGGCATCTACGTCAATGCCGAGCCGGTGATGAAGCGCTACATCGAACGGAACTTCAACGGCAACATGAAGGGCAATCTGTACGAACTCGAGCATCACGATGACTTCCTCGACGAGCGGGTGCAATTCATCGGCGTCGAGGACATCTCCCAGTTCGACGACAAAGCCGATCTGAAATTCGCGATCAATCACGTCAAGGCGAACGGACTGGCCGGCGCCGACCAGGTGCTCGACATGGACCAGTTCCTCAAGGTCTATGCGATGGAGTTCTTCCTCAAACATTGGGACGGCTACGCCGACAACACCAATAACACCTACGTCTACAACGACGTGACGGCGGTCGCGGCCCCCGGCGTGGGCACCGTCAAGTTCAAGATGATCCCGTGGGGCATCGACCAGACATTGCAGCCAGACCGGCCCTTCAAGCTGGGCCGTGACGGGCTGATCGCCCAGCTGGTGCGCAACGACGACGCCCGTCGCCAACAGTTGTTCGACCAGATCCGGGCGTATCGGGAGACCCTGTTCAGCCGCGAGAATCAGCAGACGGTCCTGAAACCGTTGATCGACCAAATGCAGGCGCTGCTCACGGGTTTCGGTGTTCCCGACGCCGTGGCGAAGATCGATTCGGTGCGGCAACAGTTACGCCTGGCCGAATCGGCCGGATACATGGCTACTGGTCTGCCTGGCGCCGACAACCCGGTCTACATCCTCAAGCACGACACCAGTGCGTGTCTGCATGCCAGCAATACCGAGTCGATTCCACCGGGCATACCGGCTCCGGCGAACTTCGAGGTCTACCATCAGCCGCTGCCGGACAACGACGACAAAACCGACCTGTGGGTCCTCGACGACCTCGGGACGGGAAAGTCACTGACCAATCAGGCCTTCACCCGCAATCTGCATGCCAGCAGTACGCAAGTCACGCCGCAGGGGCACAAATACCTCTACACGTGTGCGCCCAGTAACGGCGAACATGCCGAAGAGTTCACCATCGCGCCCGTATCCGTTCCCATCACGGACGTAGCCAACCCGCCGGGCCGGTTCGCGTACACCGGCTTCTTCAACCTCCTCAGCGTGCGGACGAATGAGATGGCGAAGTTCGGGCTCGACCTCACCCCGGGCGGCAGGGCCAGGGTCCACCAGGAGTTGCCCGGGTCCAACCTCTACTTCTACTGATCCATGCCGGGGTGGTCGAACACTGCGTAGCCACCGCCGTCGTCGACGACGAGGATCTTCGTCTCGTCCCCGCTCGAGAACGTCGTGGCGCCTTCGGGTTTCATCGACCGGTGGAAGGCGACGTCCAGCAGCCTGACCTTGTCGCTGCTGCCGTTCCAGGTGCTGAGTTCAAACGGTGCATCGCTCTTGCTGGTCGAGCGCCCGAGCAGAATCAGGAAGTCGCCAGTCTTCTCGTCGTAGGAAACATCGCGGATTCCTTGTCTTGCAGTCGACTTCGGTACGCGGGCACGGACGATGGATGGCGCCCCGAGCGACGACGTGGTCCACGGGGCGCTGCCGGCGTCGACGGGAATGCGGATCAGCACGATTTCTCCGGGATCTGCCGGGCCGCGGAGACCGAACAGAAGCGCACCTGCGTGCGGATCCCACGCCAGCCCTTCGATGTTCAGCCCGCCCGCGTCGGGTTCTCGTTCGCCGGCCATCGCCAGCGAGGGTTCGTGGCGCAGGAGCCAGGCACGGAATCCGACCATCGGTTCGGCGTGCAGGGCACCGTGCGGCGTGTAACGAGCCCGCACCAATCCGTCGGACCGATTGGTGCCCGCCGCGCAGAGCGACGATGCGACGATGAGAAAGATCTCGCCGTCCACGTCGACGCGGGTGAGGCCTTCGGGATCGCGCAGCGCTCCGCCCGCGACGCCCGCCAGTGGGCGTCGTGCAATGCGCTCGGCTTCGGCGTCGTCGTCATCGAGGACGAGTTCGAAGAGTGCCGACGGATCGTGGTTGTCGACGAACACGAATCGGTGTGGGCCCACCTGCGCGACGCCGGAGGCGTTGAACGGCG
>JAVRPF010000340.1:0-9715 GCA_032162385.1 Mycobacterium sp. | reverse complement strand
GTTCGATCCGCGCGACGTGATCGCCCGGGTGGTGGACGGATCGGTCTTCGACGAGTTCAAGCCGCTGTACGGCGGGTCGCTCGCGACCGGGTGGGCGTCGATCCACGGGTACCCGGTCGGCGTACTGGCGAACGCTCGGGGGGTGCTGTTCAGTGAAGAGTCCCAGAAGGCCACCCAGTTCATGCAGTTGGCCAACCGCTCCGACACGCCACTTCTCTTCCTGCACAACACGACCGGCTACATGGTCGGGAAGAAGTACGAGGAAGGCGGGATGATCAAGCACGGCTCGATGATGATCAACGCCGTCTCCAACTCGACCGTGCCACACATCTCGCTGCTGATCGGTGCGTCGTACGGCGCAGGGCACTACGGCATGTGCGGACGTGCCTTCGACCCGCGCTTCCTGTTCGCCTGGCCGAGCGCCAAGTCCGCGGTGATGGGGGGGACCCAGCTGGCCGGGGTGCTTTCCATCGTGAGCCGGGCCGCCGCCGAGGCCCGCGGGCAAGAGGTCGACGAGGACGCCGATGCCGCCCTGCGCGCGGCAGTCGAGGCGCAGATCGACGCCGAGTCGTTGCCCATGTTCCTGTCCGGACGGCTCTACGACGACGGCGTGATCGACCCCCGCGACACCCGCACCGTGCTGGGAATGTGCTTGTCCGCCATCGCCAATGGCCCGATCGAGGGGACGTCGAACTTCGGCGTCTTCAGGATGTAGCGATGATCAACAGAGTCCTGGTGGCCAACCGCGGTGAGATCGCCCGCCGTGTGTTCGCCACCTGCCGCCGGCTCGGCATCGGCACCGTCGCGGTGTACACCGACCCCGACGCCGCGAGCCCGCACGTCGCGGAGGCCGACGTCCGGGTGCGACTCGATGGCCGCAATGGCTACCTCGACGGCGCGCAACTGATCGACGCCGCCCGCGCCGCAGGTGCCGACGCCATCCACCCTGGCTACGGATTCCTCTCGGAGAATGCGGAATTCGCGGCGGCCGTGCAGCAGGCCGGGCTGACCTGGATCGGGCCGCCCGTCGCGGCGGTGCAGGCGATGGGTTCCAAGATCGAGGCCAAGAAGATGATGGCCGCAGCGGGAGTTCCCGTGCTCGAGCAACTCGACCCCGACGCGGTCACCGCCGCGCAGCTGCCGGTGCTGATCAAGGCGTCGGCCGGTGGCGGCGGCCGAGGCATGCGCGTCGTCCGTGACCTGGCCGAGCTGCCCAAGGAAGTGGAGGCCGCGCAGCGCGAGGCGCAGTCGGCGTTCGGTGACGCGACGGTGTTCTGCGAGCGCTTCCTGGCCAGCGGGCATCACGTCGAAGTCCAGGTGATGGCCGACGCGCACGGCACGGTCTGGGCGGTCGGCGAACGCGAGTGCTCGATTCAGCGGCGGCACCAGAAGATCATCGAGGAGGCGCCGTCACCGCTCGTCGAACGGACCCCTGGCATGCGCGCCAAGCTGTTCGAGGCGGCCCGACTGGCCGCCCCGGCGATCGGGTACACCGGCGCGGGCACCGTCGAGTTCATGGCTGACTCAGATGGTCCTGGGGCGGGGTCCTTCTTCTTCCTCGAGATGAACACCCGGCTACAGGTCGAGCATCCGGTGACCGAGGAAACCACCGGCCTCGACCTGGTCGCGTTGCAGCTCGACGTCGCCGCGGAAGGCCGGTTGCCGGCCGAACCGCCTGCCGCACACGGTCATTCGATCGAGGCGCGCCTCTACGCCGAGGACCCGGCCAAGAACTGGCAGCCGCAGGCCGGCGCGATCCACCGGTTCGACGTGCCCGGCAGCCGTACCGAGTTCGAGACGCTGGACCGCCCGGGCGTGCGGGTCGACTCGGGCATCGTCGACGGCTCGGTGGTGTCGGTGTTCTACGACCCGATGCTGGCCAAGGTCATCTCGTACGCCCCGACGCGGCGGCGGGCGGCGGGCATCCTGGCCGACGCCTTGGCGCGGACGCACCTGCACGGCTTCCAGACCAACCGCGATCTGCTCGTCAACGTGCTGCGCCACCCGGCGTTCCTCGACGGCGCCACCGACACCGCGTTCTTCGACACCCACGGTCTGGCCAGGCTCGCGACGCCGTTGGCGAACCCGTCCACGTGGCAGCTCGCCGCGCTTGCCGCGGCACTGGCCGACGCCGCCGAGAACCGGCAGAGCGCAAGGGTTTTCGGCGAGGTGCCGAGCGGGTGGCGCAATATGCCGTCCGGATACCAGACCAAGCGATTCGTCGACGCCGCCGGCGACGAGCACGAGGTCCGTTACCGCTTCGTCCGCGGCCGGTTGGATCTCCCGGACTCCGACGACGTGACGCTGGTGTCGGCGACGCCCGACCGGGTCGTGCTGTGCACCGGCTTCGGGGCGAGCGGAGCGACGGGGGGAAGCAGGGTCGAGCGCCCGTTCGACGTCGCCCGCTACGGCACCGAGGTGTTCGTCGACGGCCCGCTGGGACCGGTCCGGCTCACCGCCCAGCCCCGTTTCCCCGATCCGGATTCCGCCGTTGCGCGAGGCTCGTTGTTGGCCCCGATGCCGGGGTCGGTGATCCGGGTCGGCGCGGCGGTCGGAGACCAGGTGACGGCCGGACAACCGCTGATCTGGCTGGAGGCCATGAAGATGGAGCACACCATCACTGCCCCGGGCGGTGGCGTGCTCGCCGAACTGAACGTCGCGCCCGGCCAGCAGGTCGACGTCGGCGCCGTACTCGCCCGTGTCGAGAACCCCGAACAAAAGGAAGACTCATGAGCTTCGTCGAGACCGAGGAACAGCAGGCCTTGCGCAAGGCCGTGGCGGCGATGTCGGCCAACTACGGCCAGGACTACTACCTGGAGAAGGCCCGCGCGGGTCAGCACACGACCGAATTGTGGAACGAGGCAGGCAAACTCGGCTTCATCGGGGTCAACCTGCCCGAGGAGTACGGCGGTGGCGGTGCGGGCATGTACGAGCTGTCGCTGGTGATGGAGGAGATGGCCACCGCCGGCTCGGCGCTGCTGTTGATGGTGGTGTCCCCCGCGATCAACGGGACGATCATTTCCAAGTTCGGCACCGAGGACCAGAAGAAGCGCTGGCTGCCCGGCATCGCCGACGGCTCGATCACGATGGCGTTCGCGATCACCGAACCCGATGCCGGATCGAACAGCCACCGCATCACCACCACCGCCCGCCGCGACGGCAGCGACTGGGTCCTGTCGGGCCAGAAGGTGTTCATCTCCGGCATCGACCAGGCGCAGGCCGTGCTGATCGTGGGCCGCACCGAGGAGGCCAAGACCGGCAACCTGCGTCCGGCGCTGTTCATCGTGCCCACCGACACCAAGGGCCTCAGCTGGACCAAGATCGAGATGGAACTGGTCAGCCCGGAGAGCCAGTTCCAGGTGTTCCTCGACGACGTGCGGCTGCCGTCCGACGCGCTGGTGGGTTCCGAGGACGCCGCCATCGCGCAGCTGTTCGCCGGGCTGAATCCGGAGCGCATCATGGGCGCAGCCAGCGCGGTGGGGATGGGCCGGTTCGCCATCAACCGGGCCGTCGACTACGTCAAAACCCGTCAGGTGTGGAAGACGCCCATCGGTGCGCACCAGGGCATCTCACACCCGTTGGCGCAGAACCACATCGAGATCGAACTGGCCAAGCTGATGATGCAGAAGGCCGCCACGCTCTACGACGGCGGCGACGACGCCGGTGCGGCCGAGGCGGCGAACATGGCCAAGTACGCGGCGGGTGAAGCGTCGGTGCGCGCGGTCGACCAGGCGGTGCAGTCATTGGGGGGCAACGGCCTGACCAAGGAGTACGGCATCGCTGCGGCGGTGACCGTGTCGAAGCTGGCCCGCATCGCCCCGGTGAGCCGTGAGATGGTCCTCAATTTCGTGGCGCAGACGTCGCTCGGTCTGCCACGCTCGTACTGATGAGCTCCCTGGTCCACTACACCGTTCAGGACGCCGCCGCGCGCATCGTGCTGGACTCGCCGCACAACCACAACGCGCTGTCCACTGCCCTGGTGCATCAACTCCGGCAGGTACTCAGCGACGCCGCCGAGGAGTCCGGGGTGCGCGCCGTTGTGCTCACCCATACCGGCACGACGTTCTGCGCGGGCGCCGACCTCGCCGAGGCAACCGGTCGCGATCCGGGTGACGTCGCCGTCGACCGGGCCCATGAGATGACCCACCTGCTACGCGCGATCCTGGAACTGCCGATCCCCGTCATCGCGGCCGTGGACGGCCACGTGCGGGCCGGCGGACTCGGTCTGCTCGGCGCGTGCGACCTCGTCGTGGCCGGGCCGGCGAGCACGTTCGCGCTCACCGAGGCCCGCACCGGCGTTGCGCCGTCGATCATCTCGCTGACCCTGCTGCCGAAGATGAGTCCCCGCGCGGCCGGCCGTTACTTCGTCACCGGCGAGAGGTTCGACGCCGCCGAGGCCGCCGCCATCGGCCTGATCACACTCGCCGCCGACTCCGCCAAGGACATGAACGCAGCTGTGGCAGCACTGATCGCAAACATCGCCAAGGGCTCGCCCCAGGGGCTGGCCGCGTCGAAGGCGCTCATCACGGCGTCGATCCTGGCGGACTTCGACCGGCACGCCGAGGAGCTGGCCAAGCAGTCGGCCGCACTGTTCGTCTCCGACGAGGCGCGCGAGGGCATGCTCGCGTTCCTGCAGAAGCGGCCCCCGAGTTGGTCACCGAGTTCGACACCGTCCTGAGCCGCACTGAGCACTAGTTTGTGCACGTGACCGCAGCACGACGCGATGGCCTGGTATTGGCCGGGATTCTCGTCGTTGGGGCCGCCCTACGATTCGTGGCGTTGCTCCTACACGAGGCGCGACACGAGTTCTCCGAGTCGCACGCCATCGTCGACTACCTGTGGCACGGCACCTGCCGCATCTTGCCCGAGGCTGCCGGTTCCTGGCCTGCCGGCCTGCCGGTGATCGCGTAGCGGGTGCAGACATGGCCAGTGTCGGGGTTCGTGCAGTCGGCACCACTGGCCGGCTTTGCGGCTCTGGGGGTCCTGACCGCCATGGCCATCGCCGTTCTCGGCACGTCGGGCGCCGCACGCCAGCACAGCCGTTGGGCAGTCGGCACCAATCTGGGCGATCGTCGCCCTCAGCGTCGTGTCTCCGGGCCTCGGAGTGATCACCGCGGGGCTGCCCGACGACCACCATGGCTGGCTCGACCCGATTCTGCTCGCCACCGTCGCGGTCGCACTCGGCCTCCTTGCGATGCCACCGACGTCGGCACCGGCCGACATCCCGATGGCCACGTTCCCGATGCCGACCTCTCCCCTCCCTCCCGACCGCACCTCTACCAACGGCGCCCCTACCAACGCCCCTCACAGCCGACAGCCCCACTCCCAATTGCCCCTCTGCCCCACCAGGCAGTTGCCGACCGCAGCCGCATCAACCGCGCCCGGCCCTGCTCCGCCGATGGCGCCGAGGGTGCAGACAGCGGCTCCCGCACCTCCCCCACTTCTACCGCTGCCCACCGCGCCGCCGCTGCCGGGCCGCTCCTACCGCCCCGGAGTAACGGCGCCGACATCGTTCCCCCGACTAACTCGTCCGACGTCAACGCGGCCACAGTTTGGGCAACAACCTTGCGTGTCTCAGCGATCGTCGTAGGCTCGTCTCTGATGAGCACTCCAGTGTCGCGCAACGGGTCCATGCGCGCTGCGGACACCGACCGCATCCAGGTTGCGCAATTGCTCACCGACGCCGCCGCTCAGGGCCGCCTGCCGATGACTGAGTACGAGGACCGTCTGGCCAAGGCGTACGCGGCGCAAACCTACGGCGACCTTGCCCGCCTGAGCGCGGACCTACCCGGCTCCGCGACGTCCGCGCCTGGCGCGGGACCGCCCCGGCCGGCGCCGTCGACGCTGCTGCTGGCGATCCTGAGCGGCTTCGAACGCCGCGGGCGCTGGAACGTGCCGAAGCGGTTGACGTCGGTCGCGCTCTTCGGTGGCGGCGTGATCGATCTCCGCTATGCCGACTTCACCTCGGCGGACGTGGAGATCCACTCGTACTCGATCTTCGGCGGCCAGACCATCCTGCTGCCGCCGGAGGTGAACGTCGACGTCCGCGGCGTGGGTGTGATGGGCGCATTCGATCATGTCGGCGAACTCGGCTCACCCGGCGCTCCACACGTCACCATCCGCGGCTTCTCGCTCTGGGGAAGCGTCGGCATCAAGCGCAAGAAGCGCAAGGCGCCCGGCTGACGTCGGGTCAAGACCTGATCGAAACGCATCGGCCCCTTCCTTGATGGAAGGGGTCGATGTGTTGATCGCTGTGGCGACGGGAGCTACGGGTCTGCGCCGCTCTCGGTGCCGCAGGCGCTGCCGGTGCCGGTCGCCGGTGCGGCCGCAGCGGCGGCGACTGCGGGTGTGGCGTCCACGGGATCCGACCTCTTCGCGACCGAAGGCGTGTCCACCGGGTCAGTGTCGATCGGGTCGTCCGCCGGCGGCGGGTCTTCGACCGAGGCCGAGAATGCGCTGACGCAACAGGTTCCCGTGCTGCGGCACCACCACGGGACCGACCAGCAGGTAGCGGATGACACCCGAGATGCCGCTGCCGAAGAACTGGTCGATGATCGCCTTCTGCCCAGGGTCGTTGGTGCTCTGCTCCAGCCTGTGGCGCACGACCTCGGAGTACCGCCGTTGAACAGGTCATCAACGAACGGAGTCTGATCCAGGCTCAAACCCGTGCCCTTGATCGCGTTGTAGAACACGCCCGAGGCGCCGTTCGGTTAACCGGCACTCTCAGAATGCCTCCGGGCTAGCGCCGCCGCCGCGACCTCAGATAATCGCCCACCACCGCGGCGCCGAGCCCGTCGAGTTCCGGCACGACGACACGGCCCGCCACCCGCCGGGCCACCTGGTCGATGAATCGGGCCAGGCCGGGATCGCTGCCCAGTCGGAAGATGGTCACCTGCGCACCCAGCCGGGCGACGTCGTCGAACCCCCGCACCGTATGCGCGATGGTCCGCGGATGCGGCGGGTAGTCGAAGAAGACGGACGTGCCGTCCCCGTCGCCGTAGTCCTCGAGGTGTGCGGTCGGCTCACCGTCGGTGACGACCAGGACGACGGGTTGGGCGTTCGGATGTCTGCGCAGATGCCTGCCCGCCAGCGCCAGCGCATGGTGCAGGTTGGTGCCCTGCTCGTAGACGCCTTCCAGCCCAGCCAACTCGCCGGCAGTCACCGTGCGCGCGTACCGACCGAACGCGATGATCTGCAGCGAGTCGGAGCGAAACCGCGTACCGACCAGATGATTGAGCGCCAGCGCCGTCCGCTTCATCGGCAACCAGCGGTTCTCCATCACCATGGAGAAGGACGTGTCGACCAGCAGCGCCACTGCGGCCTGGGTGCGCGTCTCGGTCTCGGAGATCTCGACGTCGTCCACGGTGATCCGCAGCACGGGCTCGGCCACACCGGTACCCGCCCTGACTCCTGGGTCGCTGCGCTCTCCCCCGGCCTGCCGCAGCACCGCGTTGGTGAGCGTCCTGGTCACGTTCCACGGTTCGGTGTCGCCGAACTGCCACGGCCGCGTCGCCCCGGTGAGCTCCCCGGCCGCGCCCGCGCGACGGGTGTCCCGTTCCCCGTGGCGGCCCGACAGCCGTTGCGCAACGTCGCGCAGGGCGGCCTGACCGAGCTGCCGCATGGCCTTGGGCGAGAGTCGCCACTGACCGTCTGAGCCGCGGTCCAGGAAACCCTGGTTCATTAGCGTGCGTTCGAGTTCGGCCAGCGTCCTGGCGTCCACCGCCGCGTCTTCGCCGAGTTGGCGGGCCAGCATGTCCAGGTCGACGTCGTCCATCGTGGCACCGGCGTAGCTCTGCGAAAGTTGCTCGGCAAGTTGCTCGAGCTCACCGATGTCGGCCAGCGCCTGAGCGCCCTCCCCCATGCCGAGCGGGTCCTCGCCCGAAAACCGTTCCGAGCCCGACCAATCCTCGCCAGGCCGCGCGGCCTGCAGGTGCGAGTCGAGGCGGCCGAGCGCGTTCATCAGCGAGGGCGATCCGAACGCCTGCTGCGCCAACGAGTCCAACTCGGCCCGCTGATCGGCCGACAGGCTGTTGCGGAACCGCTGCGCCGCGGCGGCTCGCTTGGCCAGCGAGTCGAGGAGCTCGTCGATGTTCTGCGGGTTCTCCGGGAAGTACTCGCCATGCTTGTTCATGAAGTCTTGGAAGTCTTGGGGCGAGTCGTTTCCCTGAGAGTGCTTGTCCAACAGGTCGTTCAGGTCGTCGAGCATCTCGTTGACCCGCTGGCGGTCCTCGTCGGTGGCGTTCTCCAGCGCCTGCTTCATGCCGGCGAACCGCTGGTCGAGCATCTCGCGACCCATCAGGTCCTTGATCTGCTGGTACTTCTGTGCAGCCTCGCCGCTGCGCCAGTCGTAGTCGGACAACTCCTGGACGGCCTTGGCGGGCGACGGCGACAACGACTCCAGCTGCAGTTCGCCGAACCGGGCGTCGTCGTCGAGGGCGCGGGCCAACTCCTTGCGCTCGGCCAGCACGGCCTCGTCGAGCAGCTTCTTGATCTCGGCCAGCGTGCCGTCGAGGTTGTTGCGCTGCAACAGTTCCCGGCGCTTGCGGTTGGCTTCGGCGGCCAGCCGGTCGGCGCCGGTCATGTTCTGGGTACCGCGCCGCATCAGTTCGGACAGGGCCCGCCGCGGCGAGCTGCCCTCCATGACGTCCTGGCCGATCTGTTCGAGCGCCTCGCTCAGATCGACGGGCGGAGCCAGCGGGTCGGGCCCGCCGCTGTATCGCGAGTACCGCGACGTGCGTTTAGCCATATACGGTTTCGCCTTCGCCGGACACCTTGTCGATCCGCTTGGCCAGATACAGCGCCTCGAGCGCCAGTTCGACGGCGGCGGCGCGTTCGCCGTCGGTCTGCGCGCCGAGGCGCTCGGCGATGGCATCGAGGACGGGCAGGTCGGGCAGCGCCGCGAGAACGTCCTTGGCCGATACGCGTTCGCCGGTGGTGACGGGTGATCCCTCCTCGACGGCAACGACCAGCGAGCCCACGTCGATGCCGCCGAGCAGTCGTTGCGCCGTGTCGGCGGTGGCCCGCCGCAACAGATGTTCGAGCACGGCCTGCTCGCGCCCCTCCTCGCCGGACTCGAACTCCAGCTTGCCGCGCAGCACGTCGATCACGGTGGCGAGATCCACCACGCGCGCCACCGGTTCGTCCTCGCCGAGGATCGTCGAGCGGTGCCGCGCCGCCGCGGCGACGGTCTCGGCGGCCGCGATGGCGAACCGGGCGGACACACCTGAGCGCTGATCGACCGACTGCGACTCGCGCAGGTTCCTGGCGAACCGCGCCAATATCTGCAGCAGGTACTCGGGCACCGCCGCGGCCAGGTGCGCCTCCTGGTCGATGACGCTGACCTCGGCCTCGAGCTGCAACGGGTAGTGGGTGCGGATCTCGGCGCCGAACCGGTCCTTGAGCGGTGTGATGATCCGGCCGCGGTTGGTGTAGTCCTCGGGGTTGGCGCTGGCCTCCACCAGCACGTCGAGCGGCAGGCGCAACGTGTAGCCGCGCACCTGGATGTCGCGCTCCTCCATCACGTTGAGCATCGACACCTGGATGCGCTCGGCGAGGTCGGGCAGTTCGTTGATGGCGACGATGCCGCGGTGCGCGCGTGGGATCAGTCCGTAGGCGATGGTCTCGGGGTCGCCAAGACTGCGGCCCTCGGCCACCTTGATCGGGTCGATGTCACCGACCAGGTCCGCGACGCTGGTGTCCGGCGTCGCCAGCTTCT
>JAVRPF010000339.1:0-5159 GCA_032162385.1 Mycobacterium sp. | reverse complement strand
CGGAACACGCTCATCATCGTGTGTGCAGTGCTGGGGGTGTCCCAGTATGCGGTGTACCTGTCCGGCTCCATCGGCAGCATGCCGCTGTTTCTTCTGGCGTCGATGGTCTCGGGCTTCGGTGGCGGTGCGATATTCCCGCTGTTCGCGGCGATGACCGCCGACTACTTCGGCGAGAACAACAACGCGACCAACTACGGCCTGGTCTACAGCTCGAAGGTGATCTCGGGTCTGGTCGGTGCCGGCATGGGTTCGGTCGTCGTGGACAACTGGGGTTACGGCACGGCGTTCGTGATCGCCGGTACGGTCGGCGTCTGCTGCGCCTTCATCACGATCTTCCTCAAGCAACCCAAGCTGCCGCAGGAGCAGCAGAGGACGCCGGAGGACGACGAGAAGCAGGCCGCGCTACTGCTCGACTAGCGTCCGCGTCGGCTCGCGGACAAGGAGTCAACGCCCCGGGTGTGGGCCACGTCCGTCAAGGACCTGCGCGCACCTGGGGCGTTCCCCAGTTTCGAATGTCATGAGAATGGGGAATCGACGCGTAGCGGGACGGTTCATTGCATACGAAAACCTGTACTCTCATACTGTCCTCTAGGCGAAGGAGCATGCCATGTCACTTCCCCTCCAGAGCCGACGCGAACGTGACCAGGCGTCGGGTAACGGACTGGCCGAAGCAGCCGCGCGCCGGGTGCAGCGCCCCGCGCCATTGCGCGAGGCCGTCTACGACGCCATCGTGGAACTGATCGTGAACGAAACCCTCCAGCAGGGTCAGCACCTGGTCGAGAACGAGCTGGCGGAGTACCTGGGTGTCAGCCGTCAGCCGGTACGAGAAGCCTTGCAGCGCTTACAGACCGACGGCTGGGTCGACCTGCGTCCCGCGCAGGGCGCTTTCGTGCACAGCCCCACCGAAGAGGAAGCCGACCAGCTTCTTGGCGTCCGCTCGGTCTTGGAAACCTATTCCGCCCGGCTCGCCGCCGACCACGCCACCCCAGAGGACGTCAACCGGCTGTGGGAGTTGCAGCAGGACGGCGTTAACGCGTTGGCCGCCAACGACGTCGAGGGATTGGTGGCGGCCAACGCCGCCCTGCACGCCAGGATCAGATCACTCGCGAGCAACACCGTGCTCGCCGAGCACATCGGACTCGTCGAACGTCGGTGGCGTTGGTACTACCACCTGATCGCGCAACCGCGCGGCCAGGACGCCTGGTCAGAGCACGCTGACCTGATCAAGGCAATCGCGGCCGGGGATGCCGAACGGGCCAGCAAGGTCATGCACCTGCACACCGAGCGGACTCGGGAGCTCTACCACGAACAGCGGAGTGCCAAGTCCTGACCCGCATTACACCGTCGGCACCATCGCGGGACCGCATTGCATCGCCTCGACGGTGTCGATCCGCTCGCCTGCGGAATAGACGTTCATCGATGATCCGCGTAGGAAACCGATCAGCGTCAATCCCATCTCCCTGGCCAGATCCACGGCGAGCGACGACGGCGCGGACACCGCGGCCAGCGCGGGGATCCCGGCCATCACCGCCTTCTGCACCAGTTCGAACGAAGCCCGGCCACTCACCATCAGCGTGGTGCCGCTCAACGGCAGACGGCCAGCACCGAGCGCCCAGCCGATGACCTTGTCCACCGCGTTGTGCCTGCCGATGTCTTCGCGCACGCACCACGAGTCCCCGTTCGCGTCGAACAGTGCGGCAGCGTGTAGCCCGCCCGTCCGGTCGAAGACCCGCTGAGCCTCCCTCAGTTTGTCCGGAAGGGTCGCGATCGTTGCGGGGCTCAGGCGCACTGGATCACGATCGACGTGCCACCTGCTAATGGTGCGCACCGCATCGAGGCTGGCCTTGCCGCACAAGCCACACGATGACGTCGTGTAGAAGTTGCGCTCCACCGACGGGTCGGGGAGGGGAACACCCTCGGCGAGGACCACGTCGAGCACGTTGTACGTATTGGCGCCGTCGGCGATCGCTCCGGCGCAGTACCGAATTGCGGCGATGTCCGAGCCGGCCGTCACCACGCCCTCGCTGACCAGAAAACCGCGGGCGAGGTCGAAGTCGTCGCCAGGGGTCCGCATCGTCACCGAGAGCGGGCGGCCGGCCACCCGGATCTCCAGGGGTTCCTCCGCGGCAAGGGTGTCCGGGCGGGCCGTCGCCACTCCGTCGACCATCCGCAGAACCCGATATCTGCTGGTCACGCGTCCCACGGCACACTCCTCAGTGTATGTTGTACGCAGTATACCGCCAAGGCGAGCACTGATGCGGGTTTCGTGGCTGGAGGTACGGGGTCTCGCCGTGCTCCCACCGGATCGGCCGGGCGGCCAGGCCGAGCTGTTGTCGCCCGCCAGCTGAATGTCGCCATCAAGGCGCCTGAATCCGGCTTGGCGTCAACAGAGTTCGTGAAGTTCACCCGTCGTCTCGTCAAAGCAGAATCCGCGGATGCCGTTGGTGTGGCGCAGGACCGGGGTGCTCCGCAGGCGCGCCACCCCCCGGCGCGCCTCTGCCGTCACGTCGCACAAGGTTGCTGCGGGCCACGCCGCCCGGACGCCGACGTCAGCCTGGACCGCGGAAGTCAGTTGTTCGTCGGTGATGTCGCGAAGCCCACAGGCGGCGTGCGTGATGACCATGACATCGGTGGTCTCGAACAGGCGTTGACTGATGGCGAGGGATCGGATGACATCGTCGGTCACCACACCGCCGGCGTTGCGCAGGATGTGTGCGTCGCATTCGTTCAGCCCGAGCAGCGCGTAGACATTGAATCGGGCGTCCATGCAGGTCACTACGACCGCACCGGTCCTCTTCTTGGGCCCTCCGGACTGGAGCTGGGCCTGGTAGCGGCCGGCATTGGCCAGTAGCACATTTGTCCTCGCGGAGAACGCGTGAGCCATGGCTTCAGCCTGCCGTCATCGTGGCGCGGCAACGGCCAAGCGGGGCCCGCGGCATCGGTTTTCGATTCGGTTCCGCGGCAAGTCCGGATGCCTGGTCCGGCGAAATGACATTCGGGCGCTTGCGGATTCTCGGCCGTGAGTTGGTGGATCTCGAGGCCGTATACCTGACATGTGAATGCATTTGCTGACGTCTCCTCTCGACGTGGTCGGCCGAAGTTCTTCGCGAAAACTCGTCGTGAACCCTCGACAAGCGTTGTTACGTAGGACACACTGTGATCAGACTATTGCCTACCTCATACGGTATGCAATGTTGTGACCGAGTTTCTCACCCACCGGCCCCTGGGGTCGCGCAGAACCGATCACGTCGGAGTACGCAGCCCCGCCAGGGAGATCAAGGGAGTTCAGACCATGGTTTACGTCCCGGCCGTTGTGGATCCCGAATCGGGTCTCGCCAGTCGACATCGTCCATTCGCCGGTGCCCGGTGAGCACACCGACGAGGTCTTGGTCAGTGCCTCGGGGACGACGGGCACGCCAAACAGTCGGTCGGGCGCCACCCGGTCCCTGGCAACAGACCTTCCCTCAACCTCCAAAGATCGCTACAAAGAAGGGCGACGATGTCTTCAACAATGACCAGTGGTCGTGAGATCACCGACGCGAACGGCCGCGTCTACCGCGTCGGGGAGACCGACCGCGAACTCCTCGGCAGATCCCGGGCCTGGATGGTGTGGCTGCCGTGGGCCGCCATGATGGCGATCAGTGTCTACGAGTACGGCTACGGTGCCGCCGCGAAGTCCCTGCGCGATGCGCACGGCTGGACCATGTCCGAGACGTTCTGGCTTCTCTCCATCTGGGCCTTCTTCCAGGCACTCGTCGCGTTTCCCGCCGGAAAGCTCCGGGAGAAGGGCATCGTCTCTGCCAGGGCTGCGATGTTGGTCGGCGCGGTTCTGTCGGCGATCGGCTTCATCAGCATCGCCAACAGCGGCAACCTGGTCATCGCCTACCTCGGCTTCGCCGTATGCGGCGGCATCGGTGCGGGCCTGGTCTACGCGACGTGTATCAATCTCGTCGGCAAGTGGTACCCGGAGCGACGGGGCGGCAAGACGGGGTTCGTCAACGGCGGATTCGCTTACGGCGCTGTCCCGTTCATCTTCATCTTCAGCTACGCCCTGCATCCGAACACCTATGTCTGGGTGCTCGACCTGGTAGGCGTGTACATGCTGGTGGTCGTCGCCGTGTGCGGAATGCTCTTCCGGGACCCGCCAAAGAACTGGTGGCCGGCAGACGTCGACCCGGTGCAGTGGGCGAACAGCAAGGGCGGCGCGGAGAGCCTGCGGAAGAACCCACCTGCCGTCCGGCAGTACACCCCGATGGAGGCGATCAAGACCGGCATGCTGCCGCTCATGTGGCTGTCGCTGGGAATCAGTGCAGGCGTCTCGCTGTTCGGGATCAGCTACATGGTGCCGTTCGCCAAGGACCTCGGCTTCGGCCCGTTGATCGCGGCGTCGTCCGCAGGTGTGCTCTCGATCGTCAACGGCACCGGTCGCACGCTGACCGGCTACGTGTCGGATCGGCTTGGGCGCAAGCTGACCCTGCTCATCGTCCTGCTGGTATCGGCCGTGGCACTGGTCGGCCTGCTGTACGCGGGCAAGGCGCAGAACGAGATCGCGTTCCTGTTCTTCGCCTTCCTGGTGGGATTCGGCGGCGGCGCCTTCTACCCGATGTTCGCCTCGCTGACCCCTGACTACTTCGGCGAGAACAACAACGCGAGCAACTACGGCCTCATCTACAGCTCCAAGCTGCTCGGCTCGGTCGTGGGGATCGGCGTCGGTGCGAGCGTCATCGACGCTTGGGGTTATACGGGTGCTTACTGGATCGCCGCGGTGAGTGCCCTGGTCTCAGCCGGGATCGCGGTCTTCCTGCGGCAGCCGGGTCGCCGCACGCCTGCGGTCGTACCGGTTGCGTCAAGCCCGGCCACGGCGGAGAGGCCGATGGCGGCGACGCTGGTCGACTGAAAAGGCCCGTCGCAGGCGGGAATTCGGCGGCCGAGGGGAATTGCCGGTCAGGCAGTCCCCTCGGCCGTCTCCTGCCGTTGCTGGTGGTAGATGTCGCGGGTGCGCTCGGTGTGCTGGCGCATCAGGTCGCCTGCGCGCTTGGAGCTCCGCCGGCCAATCGCCTGAATGAGCTGGGCGTGTTCGTCCCAGGCGTCCTTGCCGCGCGCCAGCGCGATGGGTAAGTAGTACCACCGCACCCGACGGTCGACCGACCCGATGAGAT
>JAVRPF010000338.1:0-4768 GCA_032162385.1 Mycobacterium sp. | reverse complement strand
TTCCTGGTGCAGGGCACGCTGTATCCCGACGTCGTCGAGTCCGGCGGCGGTACCGGGGCGGCGAACATCAAGAGCCACCACAACGTCGGCGGCCTGCCCAACGACCTGAAGTTCAAGCTCGTCGAACCGCTGCGGCTGCTGTTCAAGGACGAGGTCCGCGCCGTTGGACGCGAGCTCGGACTGCCCGAGGAAATCGTTGCGCGCCAACCATTCCCGGGTCCGGGTCTGGGTATCCGGATCGTCGGTGAGGTCACCGCGGCCCGGCTGGACACGTTGCGCCGCGCCGACGCCATCGCCCGCGAGGAGTTGACCGCGGCAGGCTTGGACAACCAGATCTGGCAGTGTCCGGTAGTCCTGCTTGCCGACATCCGCTCAGTGGGCGTGCAGGGCGATGGTCGCACCTACGGACATCCGATCGTGCTACGGCCGGTGTCCAGCGAGGACGCCATGACGGCGGACTGGACCCGGGTGCCCTACGAGGTGCTCGAACGCATCTCCACCCGCATCACCAACGAGGTTCCGGAGGTCAACCGGGTGGTTCTCGACGTGACGAGCAAGCCGCCGGGCACCATCGAGTGGGAGTGATCAGGCGCCCGTGCCGATCACGGCCACCCGCTTGCCGGTGAAGTCGTAGTCGTGGTCCCACCGGGCGCTGTGGATGGTCTTGCCCTGGTAGGTGTCGATGCCGCGGATGTCGGGCAGCTCGTGGTCGGGTAGCGGACCGGAGGCCAGCACGACCGTGCGGGCGCGGTACCGCTTGCGACCATTTGGGGAGACGTCCCAGACACCTTCGTTCTCGTCGAACGACAACCCGTTCACCTCGGTGCCGAACTGGATCCGGCGACGAAGGTCGAACTTGTCGACCATCTCCTCGATGTGGCGGCGGATCTCGTCGGCGGGGGAGTAGGCGCGCGACCAGGTGGGGTTCGCCAGGAATGAGAACGAGTACAGCAGCGACGGGATGTCGCATGCCGCACCGGGATACGTGTTGTCCCGCCAGGTACCGCCGACCCGGTCCTCTCGCTCGACGAGAGGCTCAGGTCACGATGCCAGGAGGGGTCAGCGCAGGGGGTCGCCGCGCCAGCTGAAGCTGTTGACGTACTTGCCCATGTCCAGGGCGAGCTGCAGGTTGGCCGCCGACGGCTTGCCCGAGCCGAAGTCCGGCCCGAATGCGTGGTATGGCCCGGCGGCTCCGGCGACCAGGGCGAGGTCGTCCTTCACCGCGACCATCACGATCACCCGCATGCGCGAATAGCTCGCCGTCGCACCCTGTGGCCAGCAGTCGGCGACCATGCCGAAGCCCGGGTGGTAGCCGACCATCGCATTCGGGATCTCGTAGGCCGTCTTGGTGTCGGGGAAGGTCTTGTTGACCAGTGCAACGGCGATGTCCTTGGGGGTACGGCCTGCGGCAGGCTCGCTGAACAACCGCATGGTGCCGCCGTCGCCTGCCAGCAGGTCGGCCGTGACGCCATCGGGGTTGGTGGTCACCTTGTACGCCGAACCCTCGGCGGGATAGGCGACCGAGAACGCCCCGTCGGCGGAGGTGAACCGGGGGTTGATCGTGACGGGCTCACCTATCGGCGGGCGCCCGCAGTCGGGCGGGCAAACGTACCGCGCCTGCGGCTTCTCCATGGCTCCGGACATCGCGACCAGTGACGCGGCGACGGCGGCGATGGCCACCACCCAGACGACGACCAGCCGTCGGTGCGACGTCTTGTGCAGGGTTGGCACGGTGTATGACCCGGCGTGCGTCGAGTACCCGGGAACCACCGTGGTCATTGGCTCTCTGCTCCTGGCTCTTGGCGGACCGGTCGGGTCTCCCGACGCGCCTGTCGCGACGACCGTGACGCCGCCCGGGTGGCCGCTCCGCAGGCCACGCAGAAGGCCATGTCGGGAACGACGTGACCACAGTGCGGGCACAGCAGCGGTTCATCGGAGAGGATCTCGTCGTGGGCCTCGTGCAACAGGGCCAGTTGCAGGCCGACTCGCAGGGCGAGCAGCGCGATTGCGGCCACGGCGAGATGCACTATGAGCTGCAGGTTTTGGGGGAAGCGTGCGACGTCGACGAGTCCAACCACCGCGTACATCACGATCACCGCCAATGCGATGAGGATCAGGGCGAGGCGAACGTAGTTGCGATGCTGATGTTTCTTGTTGGCCGGGCGGGTGAACCACAGGGCGGTACCCATGAGTCCGCCCACCGCGGCGGCCGTCAGCGGTACGGCCACGCCGCGGATTCCCGCCTCGACCATCAACCCGTCCATCGGCCTGGCGCGCGCGACCATGCCGGTGGTGAACTGCGGTGCCAGTCGGGTCAGCGTCGCCGCGGCGGTGAACATCAGGGCGCCGAGTGCTCCGATGGCGAAGCCGTCCAATGACTCTCGGGTGCCCGGTCGTACCAGCCGCACCAGAGCCGCCGGAACGAGCATCAGCAGCATGCCACCGATTGGTACCCCCAGCCCGTCGCGCATGATGCGCGATGCGGCGATCCCCGCGCCGAGTGGAACGCCGTACGCGCGCGCGACGGTGGCTCCCGTCAACAGCACCCATCCGACGCCCAGGCCGATGCCCAACGTGGCCGTGATCACCAGGGTGGCGGACGGGATGTCGCGGTGGACGTCGGACTCCTGCAGGTAGATCAGGAACAGCAGCGGCAGTCCGAGTGCCGCGACGGTGATCAGCGCGGCGGGCAGGCGAAAGAGGGTGGCGGCGATCAGTGCGGCGAGCAGCAGACCCAACCCCAGCAGGAACGGCATTCGCGAACCAGGCGACAGGTGAGGGAAGAGGGAACTGACTATGTTCGGCGTCAGTAGATGCTCACCAGGCGATGCGCTGAACGCCCGGATCCGCAGCCACTGCGGGCCGTTGGCGCGATGCTCGGTCAGGTGGCCGCCGCACAGGCCGCAGAACTCGCCTGCGGGTACATCGGTCTGGCACACCGCGCACTCCATGGTGCCGGGTGCGCCGTCGTTGGATTCCGGCTCGGTGCTCATTGTGTCGCCTTCTGCAGGACCAGGAGATTGCGGGCGAGGTTGTCGACGTCCGGGGTGCCGAGTCCGCTGACCAGGTCGAAGCCCGGTCCCGCGGTGTCGACCGCGTTTCCGCCGAGGGTCACGTCGCGAAAAGCGGGAAACGGGGCGCCTTGGGCGATGCGGTACAGCAGGGGATTGATGTCGCCGATCGCGCGGCCGCCGTTTGCGATCAGGAACTGATTCATCACCGCGGCCAGGCCCGCCATGATGGGGGCCGACTGCGAGGTTCCGCCGCCGACCACGGTGTCTCCGTTGAGCACGATCTTCACCCCGGTGAAGGGATCGGCGACGGCGGAGATGTCAGGTGTCATCCGCTTACCCGTATTGCGTTCGGGGGCAACCTGAGTCGAGGCCACCCGTTGCCACGGTGGCAGGTCGAACAGCGCGGACAGGCCCCCACCGGTGCCCTGGGAGAGCGGAACGTCGAACCAGGCCTGCTCGGCCAGCCACACGCCGTTGGTGTCGGTGGACAGGGTGGTACCGCCCACGCTGGTCATTTCGGGAAGAGAGGCAACGGAATCGAGTCCGATGTCGGACTGCCCCGGTGGGGAGTCCCAGTCGTCGCCGCCCTTGCACTCCAGGCCGGCGAGGTCGCCGCTGGCGTTGAACGCCGTGGTGCCGCGCGAGTGCGCGTCGGCCAGGGCGGACCGAATGGGAGCCAGATCCGCGGCGGTGAGCAGTTTGTCGCAGCCCCAGCCGATCGAGAAGCTCCACACCGCGCCAGGGAACTGCCGGTTGGTGTCCTCGAGCATCTGACCGATCTTCACGTACCCGCCGTCACCCTCCACCGTCGGACGGGCGTTGACGACGATCTTCTGCGCATCGGGCGCAATCGCATGTGCGACTTCGAGATCCATCGTCGTCTCGCCGTATGGCTCGGGTAGCTGATTGCCGACGAGTGTCGGGGTGAACTTGGGCAGCCCGAACGTCGTCGCGAACTTGTCGAGGTCGGTCTGGTCATAGCCGTTGAACGCGAAGATGACGATCGTGGTGCCCTTGCCGGTGAAGCCGTCCCGTGCGAGTCCGGCCACGTTGTAGGTAGTGAGCAACGCGGTGGGGGTCAACCCGCGGTCCGGTACGTCCAACGGCAGGATGGCTGGCCGCGACGTGTGATGCGGTGTGTAGCTGAGGATCCGACCGAGTTCGGTGACCTCGGTGCGCAACGTCGGCGGCACTTCGGGCTGCTGGGGTGACGCGTAGAACTCCTGCCCGCGTTGACCCCGGTAGTCGTGAACCTCGACTTCCAGTGCGCGCGAGACGCTTTCGGGACGACCCTCGACGATCGCCCAGTCGTCGTCTGGCTGCCAGCGCACGGAAAGACCGTGCTCGCCCGCCCAGCCGATCAGCGCATCCGGGCTGGTTCTTTTCTGCAGGGTGGCGGTGAGTTGGACGTGGTCACCGCGTGCGGGACCGAGATCGGTCGACGCGGCAAGCAATAGCGCGAACGGACCGCCGATCTCAGCGGCCGTTCCCGGTCCCGTCGGGAGTCGCAGATCCGAGGCAAGGGCCAGCACGGCCGCGGCAACCAGGATCAGGAACAAGTGCCCGGGTCTGGTGTGTCGACCGGGTAGTGCTGCCACGGTGCGTGACGGCATCCGAACCATTTGAGTCGAACGGTGTCGCAGGGTCTCGGGAGTCATTGCCGCCTTGGCGATCCCAAGGGGATGGGGAAGCGTTGACTCCCGAGACCGCGCGATGTCAGTTGTCGCCGGGAATGGCCGTCGGCGCGGGAGGCG
>JAVRPF010000337.1:0-4255 GCA_032162385.1 Mycobacterium sp. | reverse complement strand
GCGGCATCGTGGTGATCAGCTTGTCGAACGGGAACTTCCCCTGACCATGCAGATCGAGCAGATAGGGGATGAAGGTCTGCGGGTCGGCGTCGCCCTCGACGATGCCGCGGATGGTCAGCCCGAGCAGCGTCGGCTGGAACAGCCCAACCGAGAAGACAGCCTCCGGATCGGCAGGCACGCCGATCAACCCGAGCATGCCCTGCAACCCAAGCGAGGCAAGTAGCTCTTCCACGACCGGAGTCACCGCGGTGGTGTCGATGGCGTAATCGGCGCCCCCCGGTGCGATCTCCCGGATCAGTTCGGCCAGTGGACCGGCCTGCGGGTCGATGACGTGGGTGGCGCCGAGCGCGGTGGCCAGCACCCGCCTGCTCTCGTGGAGGTCGACCGCGATGATCGTCGCAGCCTGGCGCACAACGGCGGCCATAACCGCGGATAGACCCACCGCTCCGGCGCCGGTGACGACCAGGGTCGATCCGGGTTGGACGTCGAGTGAGTTCAACACCGCGCCCGCTCCGGTCTGGATGCCGCATCCTAGCGGCCCCACGAGCTCTACCGGGGCGCCCGGCGGCAGCGTGACCACGTTGCGTTCGTGAGCCAATGCGTGCGTCGCCAGCGAGGACTGGCCGAAGAAGTTGCCCCCCAATTTGGTTCCGGCAGAGGCTAACCCGGAGGATCCGTCGGGGCGCACCCCGCCGAAGTTGTACTCGAGGAAGCCGTGGCAGTAGGCCGGTGCACCCTTGGCGCACTGGGGGCACACTGCGCAGCTGTTGAAGCTGATCGCGACCTGATCACCCTCGGCGACCGTCGTCACATCGGCACCTACCGACACCACGGTTCCGCTGCCCTCGTGGCCGAGGACGCCGGGAAGCGGGAACGGCAGGTGCCCGTGCTGGACTGCGATGTCGGTATGGCAGATGCCGGCTCCGGCGATCTGTACCAGCACTTCGTCGGGTGCCGGGTCTTGAATGTCGACCTCGGTGAGGGTGAATGGTGCGCCTACCTCCTGCACCACCGCGGCTGAGATTCGCATCTGCTGCCTCTTTCCATTGTGTGGCGTTCGGCCCGCGGTGCTTCCCGGGCGGACCCGACAACCCTGCGTCGGGGTCGCCAGCGCTGACCCCTGTGCTGCGAGTGTGAACGACCGACCCGCAGCCTCGCGTCACCACATCGGGCGGTTGTTACTCCCGCAGCAGAGGTATCTCTCCCCGGACACTCTTGGACAAGTCAGGATGACTCTTCATAGTGGGGTGGCCGGAGCTCCAGGTGACTGCTCAAGTCGGGCCGCCGCGAGCTCCGACAAAGAGCGAAGGCCCTGGAGTCGGTCGAGTCCCTCAGGATCGTCGACTAGCGGCGGGCCGGCGACACATGTCTGGGTGGAGGCGGGATATGAGATGACCGGTACGACATCGCCGATCGCTGTCGACGACATCATCGACGACATCAAGGCCGGACCGAGCGGTCCCAAGGTCGCGGCGTTCTTCGATTTCGACGGAACCCTGATCCAGGGGTATTCGGCCAGCGCTCTGATCACGCACCGTGCTCGAAACTTCGAATTGGGACCTGACGAGTTTGTCCGCACCATGCGCGCTGCGCTTGGTGGCCCTCTCGACGAAGCCGCGTTCAAAGACCTGATGCTGCAGGGAATCCGGGGCTGGGTGGGCCGCACCGACGACGACTTGCTGGAACTCGGAGAACAATTGTTCACCCAGGAAATCGCCGGTGCGCTCTTCCACGGAACGTGGCGGCTGGTGCGCGCACACCAAAACAGGGGCCACACCGTAGTCATCGCGACATCGGCGACACGGATGCAGGTCCAGCCCATGGCGAGCGAGTTGGGTATCGAGCACGTCCTGTGCACGGAGCTCGAGACCGAGCAGGGTGTGCTCACCGGTCACATAGCAGGACGCCCGCCGTGGGGCGAGGGCAAGCGAGCCGCGGTCACACAATTCGCCAGACGCGAAAGAATCCCCCTGAAGAATTGCCACGCGTACGCCAACGGCAACGAGGATGTGCCCTTCCTCGACGCGGTCGGCCAGCCGCACCCGATCAACCCGGGGTCGGACCTGGCCCGCCACGCCAGCGAGCGCGGATGGCGCGTCGTGCGGTTCAAGTCCAAGCGAAGTCAGTACCATCCGATGGCGCTAATCCGGACGACGGGCGTGTTCGGCGGCTTCGCCGCGGCGGTGGGCGCCGGAACGGTCGCCGCGGTGTTGACCCAGGATCGGCGCGGTGGAATGGATCTGGCCACGTCCCTGTTCGGCCGTGTGGCAGGGGAATTCGGCAATATCAAGTTCGACGTCATCGGCGAGCAGCACACGACGTGCCGTCCCGCGGTGTTCTTCATCAATCATCAGAGCACGCTCATCGACGCGTTGGTCACCTCACGAGTCGTCCAGCGCGGCTTTACGGTGGTGGCCAAGGCCGAGGTGAAGCAAATACCCGTGCTCGGGCAGCTGCTCGCTCTGGCCGACGTCGCCTTCGTCGACCGCTCCAACACGTCGAAGGCCATCTCGGCGATGCAGCCCGCGGTGGAGAAGCTACGTGCCGGGGTCTCGATCGTTATGGCGCCGGAAGGCACGCGGTCGATGAGTCCGCGGATCGGCCCCTTCAAGAAGGGCGGGTTCCATCTGGCGCGCGACGCGGGGGTGCCGATCGTTCCGATTGTCATCCGCAATGCCGGCGAAATCATGTGGCGCAATGCGAAGGTGGCACAGGAAGGCACGATCGCAGTCGTCGTCCACGAACCGGTTCCGACCACCAACTGGACCAAGACCGATCTCGATGGGTGGGTGCCGCGAATGCGCCAGCTCTACATCGACACCCTCGACGACTGGCCGGGAACCGTTGCCGGGCAACGGTGGTCGGCGGCGATCGGGAAGGCATCTGGGGCTGCGGTGCGACCATGACGCTGGCATCGGCTCTGCTATCGCGACGGCGCGACCTTCCAGAGACTGCGGCATTGCTGGATTCCGACGGATTTCTCAGCGCCACAGCCGAATTGGCCTCACAGTTGGGCCGCGATGTGGCCGACGTGCGCGCAGAGGCCGCCGTCTACCTGCGAGAGATGGCGGCATCCCACGTTCCGCTGGTCGTGCACGCCTGGCATGCTCTGGCTGCGTGGCTCGTCCGCGGGTTCCAGATCGTCACCGACGACGACGAACTGGCCTCGCTGCGGGCACTTGACCCCGACCACACCCTGATCTTCTTGATCTCACATCGCTCCTACCTGGACCAGTTCTCGTTTCCGCCGCGCCTCGTGCAGGAAGGCATCTCGCCGAGTTTCGGGCTGGCCGGCGCCAACCTCAATTTCTTCCCGCTGGGGACTTTGGCCCGGCGTAACGGGTTCATCCCCGTGCGGCGCGCATCGGGGGACATACCGGTGTACCGGCTGGCCCTGCGCGCGGTTGTCGGTCGGATGGTCACCGGAGGTCACAACCTGGTGTGGTCGATCGAGGGGGGCCGGACACGCACCGGCAAACTACGGCCACCGCGATACGGGCTGCTGCGGTATGTGACCGACGCGGTCGAATCCGTGCGCTCGGAGCGAGCCGTCCTCGTCCCCGTCTCGATCCTCTTCGACCAATTGCCGTTGCACGAAGTCAAGCTGATGACCGCGGAGTCACGTGGACTTCCCAAGAGGCCCGAGAACGCACGCTGGTTGCTCAGTTATGCACGCGGCCTGCGGCATCGCCTAGGACGCATCTACATCACCTTTGGGTCGCCGGTACCGCTGTATGAACGGCTGGTTGCATTGCGCGCCGACGGCCTGACCGACCGGCAAGTGGTCGAACGCGTCGCGCTGGACATCTGCCACCGGCTCAACCAGGCCACGCCGGTGACCGGGACGGCCGCCGTGTGCGTCGCGATGCTCGGCGCCGACCGCGCCTTGACTCTCGACGAAGTCTGCGCGACCGTCGCGCCGCTGGCGCGCTATCTGGACGCTCGGGCCTGGCCTATCGCGGGCGGCGCCGACCTCACCGACCGCGCCACGGTATCGCAGACGCTGCATGACCTCGTCGGCTCCGGTGTGTTGACCTGCTACTCCGAAGGGCCGGCGACGGTGTGGGGAATCGGCGACGATCAGCATCTAATCGCCGCGGTCTATCGAAACAGTGCGATCCACGTTCTGGTGGTGCGGGCGATCGCCGAACTGTCCATGCTGGCGATGGTGCAAACACCGGGTGCCACAAACCGCACCGCGTGGGACAAAGCGCTGGCGTTGCGCGACCTGCTGAAGTTCGATTTCTTCTTCGCC
>JAVRPF010000336.1:0-4052 GCA_032162385.1 Mycobacterium sp. | reverse complement strand
GATCACCGCGTCGCGGGACGCCGGCGTGGAAGCCGGTGCGCTGGAGTCCTTCCGCAGGCACGTCGACGCCGCGGTCGCCGCCGGCCACGGGCTGGATGAGATCTCCCGTGCTGAGTACCTGGCTTAGTGCTCCACCTTCAGTGAGCGGCCCGTGCGCTTGCGGTAGACGATCTCGAACACGAAGCTGAGGGCAAGCACGGCCAGCAGCGTGATCCACGTGCTGGCAGGCCCGGTGTGGATCGTGTACCCCAGCAGGAGTGCGAACAGTGCGGCATTCAGCACCACAGCCACCACCAGTAGCCACGGCTTGGCGCCAGTGTCGCGGTGCACCCGCAGATGCCCGGCGCTGACCGTGCCGTACACGATCAGGAACGCCAGGCTGGCCATCGAACCCACCGCCGACAGCGGGAAGAACACCACGAACAACGCCGTCAACGCCGCCGCGACGAGCATGCCGACGGTGCCGCCACGCCACACCCCGCGGGTGAAATCGCTTGGTAGTTCGCCCGCCTTCGCCACCATGAAGGCCAGGTTCGCGTCGCCGTACATGGTGGCGTTCACCCCGGACGCGGTGGCCAGCAGCGCTGCGATCCCGATCACCACGAAGCCGACGTGGCCCATCGCCGCAAGCCCCGCCTCAGACAACACGTGCCCCTGGTTGGCGTCCATGGACGGCAGGCTCAACGTCGTCACCACGACCGCGCTGATGACGACGTAGACCACCACCACGATGGCCAGCGCCGAGAACATCGCGCGCGGCAACTCCTTGGCCGGGTCGCCCATGTCCCCGGCGGAGTTGGTCACCACGCCGAACCCCTCGTAGGTGACGTAGAGGAGACCGGCGGCAAACAGCACGCCGAGCCAGTAATGATTGCCGTTCGCTCCATCGTCGAGAAGCCTGGCAGGGTCGGCGTTCATCAGACCGAACACCGCGAACACCGCGAGAATAGCCAATTCGATGGTGACGACGAACAATTCGGATCGGCCCACCAGCTTGGAGCCCACCATGTTGACCAGCACCACCGCGACGATCAGCCCGATTCCGATGACCTTGCCCGACCAGGCAGGCGTCTGCCACGGCAGAAGCGCCCGGACGTAGCCCGCGAAGCCGGCGCAGTACAGGGCCATCGCGATGATCCAGCCGAGGAACTGAAAGACGTTGAGGCCGCCCGCGATCAGGCCGTCGCCGAAGCACCGGATGAGGAACTGGGCGGCGCCACCCCGGCTCGGATACTTCGCGCCCAGCTTGGCGTAGGAGTAGACGCTGAAGATCGACACCGTTCCGCCGACCACGAACGCCGCAGGCAACCACACCCCGGCGGTCGTCGACGCCAGGCCGAGCCGCGTGTACAGCCCGGCGCCCATCATCCCGCCGACGCCGATCGCGGTCGCACTGGCGGTGGTGATCGAACCGGTGCCAGTCGTTGCGCTCATGGGCACAGTCAACCATCGGGCGACTCGGTTGACGGTCGGGTGAATATCGTGTCGATCCGGTCCGTCGGTGGCGCTCTGGTGGCAATGTCGACGGCATGGATCAGAAGCCGCCCACTGCCGTCATCGAAGCTGCGCACGCCGACCATCTGACGGGACTGCCCTTCGACGACACCCGGGACTTCGCCGACGCCGACCGCGGCTTCATCGCGGCGCTGGAGCCGTGCGTCGTCAAGGCCGCCGACGGAAGGGTGGTGTGGGACAACGACGTCTACGCGTTCCTGTCCGGAGACGCGCCCACCTCGGTGCATCCCAGCCTGTGGCGGCAGTCCACCCTGGCCGCCAAGCAGGGCCTCTACGAGGTGGTCGAAGGGATCTATCAGGTCCGCGGCCTGGATCTGTCGAACATCAGCTTCATCGAGGGTGATAGCGGCGTCATCGTCATCGATCCGTTGATCTCCACCGAGGTGGCAGCGGCGGCGCTCGCGTTGTACCGCGCTCACCGCGGCGACCGTGCCGTCAGTGCGGTCATCTATACCCACAGCCACGCCGACCACTTCGGCGGCGTGCTTGGCGTGATTAACCAGCCCGACGTCGATGCGGGCAAGGTCGTGGTGCTCGCGCCAGAGGGGTTCACCGAGCACGCCGTGCAGGAGAACGTGTACGCCGGGACGGCGATGACCCGGCGCGCCGGCTACATGTACGGCACCGTGCTGGGACGAGGACCCCAAGGGCAGGTCGGCTGCGGTCTTGGGCAGAACACGTCCACCGGCGAGATCGCCCTGATCGTCCCGACGCTCGACATTCGCGAGACCGGCGAGACCCACACCATCGACGGTGTCGAGATCGAGTTCCAGATGGCGCCCGGCACCGAGGCCCCCGCGGAGATGCACTTCTACTTTCCCAAGTTCCGCGCGCTGTGCATGGCCGAGAACGCCACCCACAACCTGCACAACCTGTTGACCCTGCGCGGGGCGTTGGTGCGTGACCCACACGGCTGGTCGGGCTACCTGACCGAGGCCATCGACACGTTCTCCGACCGCGCAGACGTGGTGTTCGCGTCGCACCACTGGCCGACCTGGGGTGAGGACCGGATCGTCGAATTCCTTTCCCTGCAACGAGATCTGTACGCCTACCTGCACGACCAGACGTTGCGGCTACTGAACCAGGGCTACACCGGCGTCGAGATCGCCGAGGACTTCCGGATGCCACCCGCGCTGGAACAGGCGTGGCACGCCCACGGCTACTACGGGTCGGTCAACCACAACGTCAAGGCGGTCTACCAGCGCTACATGGGCTGGTTCGACGGCAACCCGGCCAGGCTGTGGCCGCACCCTCCCGAGGCCATCGGGCCGCGCTACGTCGAAGCCATCGGCGGTATCGACCGGGTCGTCGAACTCGCCAAGCGCGCCTTCGAGGACGGCGACTTCCGCTGGGCGGCAACGCTGCTGGATCACGCCATCTTCACCGATCAGAACCACGCAGGTGCCAGGACGCTGTACGCCGACACCCTCGAACAGCTGGCCTACGGCGCCGAGAATGCGACGTGGCGCAACTTCTTCCTGTCCGGAGCGACCGAGCTGCGGGACGGAAACTTCGGTGTGGCCACCCAGACCACGTCGATGTCGATGCTCTCCCAGCTGTCGCCGGAGCAGCTCTTCGACAGCTTCGCGATCAGCCTCAACGGTCCACGCTCGTGGGACCTGGATCTGGCGATCGACGTGACGTTCAGCGACGTCGCGACCAACTACCGGCTGACGCTGCGCAACGGTGTGCTTGTCTACCGCAAGGTGCAGGCCAACGCCTCGACCGCTGCTGCGACCGTCACGCTGGCCAACAAGCTGCGGCTGCTGATGTTCGCCGCCGGCGACACCACGTCGCCGGGCCTGGACGTAACGGGCGACGCCGACGCGCTGCCGTCGCTGATTGGCGTGCTGGACCGACCTGACCCCGGCTTCAACATCGTCACCCCGTAGCGGGAACAGGTCAACGGCACACCGGGTTTCACCGGTCATGATCCTGAACGTGTTACGCCTCACCCTGAAGGACGACACCACCGCCGAGCAGCGCGTCGAGGTACTCGCGGCGTTGCGCCGAACGGCCGGTCTGCCGTGGGTGGCATTCGCGTCGGTGGGCCCCGAGTTCGCCGACCCGACCGGCTTGACGTTTGGCTACGTCGTCGCCATCGACGGCCTGGCCGATCTCGAGACGTACATGCACGATCCGGTGCACCTTGCGGGCGATGACGTGATCTTGCCGAGGGTGGCGGGACTGTCGGCGGTGCGGTTCTCCGACGACGATGACCCCGACATCGGTGCCAAGGTGTTCGCGCTGCATCAGGCGAAGGTGTCCAAGTACCCGGATTGGGGTCGACAGCTGGAGTCGATCGCCGTCGACGGGTAGCGCTCTCAGGGCAGCCCGCCGTCGGCCCGCAGGATCGCCCCGCTGGTGAAGCTGGACGCATCGGAGGCCAGAAACAATGCGGCGCCGATGGTTTCGTTCGGCTCACCGGCACGTCCCAGCGCCAGGTGTCGGAACGGGTTGTCGGCCCCTTCCGGCCCCCAGGCCTTGCTGATGTCGGTGAGGAAGGGTCCTGCCATCAAGGTGTTCACCCGCACCGT
>JAVRPF010000335.1:0-3001 GCA_032162385.1 Mycobacterium sp. | reverse complement strand
CTCAGAAGCGTGGGCTGAACCGTGCCATCAGCCGCAGCGGCTGGGGGCTGTTCGCCGCGAGGTTGCAAAACAAGGCTCATGGTCGGGTCGAGCAGATTCCGGCCGCGTATACGTCGCAACGATGCTCCGCGTGCGGGCACGTCGCTTCCGGGAACCGCAAGAGCCAAGCGGTTTTCGAGTGCGAAGCCTGCACTGCGCCACGGTGCAACGCCGACGTCAACGCTGCGCGCAACATCGCCGCCGGACGGGCGGTCACCGCACGGGGAGACCCCGGCGCTAGGCGGTCTGCGAACCGTGAACCTCAACTCGCTCCTCCTGCCGCGTAAGTCGATGGGATGGGCAGTGCAATCCCCGGACACCAGTTCAGGGAGGACGTCAAAGCGGCAACCCCTCTCGTTCGGCCTCGGCCCGGTAGCGGTCTACCCATTCGTCGGAGCGCTGATCGGCCTGGCGTTGCAGAGCCGGGTCCGGTGCCAACCGCGGGTCCAGGCCGAGCGCGTCAAGGACCGTACCGACCACCTGGGTGAGGTTGCGCCACAACACCGGGTATGACACGTCGATTGGGTTGATTTGTTCCTCAGCGAACCAGTTGCGCCAGCCCACCTCCTGGGCCCGGAGCATGGTGATGACGTGTCCGATGGCGCCCGCGTGGTATTCGGCACGGGCGTCGCGGACGGTATCGGGCCTGCCGCGCCATACCCGGGTTTGCACCGCGCGCCAGAACGACACAGCCTGTGAGACCACGTCGGGTCGATAGACGTGCACCAGGACTGGATCGGATCCGACGACGTCGCGGATCGCCGAGAGCAGGCCCTCGCCCGAACGGTCCGGCAGGCCCGCCGCGCGCTGCAACAGCAGCGGCGTCTGATTCCACATCAGCTTGCCGCCCCATACGCCGTTCGGAGTGCGGCCGACGGTGCGGATGTAGTCCCGCCAGATCTCGGGCGGGGCGAGGTCGGGCTTGCCCTCGTCGAGCGGGTCGAGCAGTCGCAGAATCGAATCGTCGCCCGCGTCGGCGAACCACTCCCGCGGCTGCGGCGACTGGCTGGTCTTCGGCAGGTACTGGAAGAACTCCTGCGGTTCACCGGCGACACCGGTCGCGCGAAGCGACTCGACCAGCAGGGTGCTACCGCTGCGCTGAGACGCGAGCACCAGATATGCCGATGGGCGGGCTGCCATGCGCGAGAGCGTAACCGCTTCGAAAATGCGGTGCATGCATGTCCACATGACCGACGTCAAATTCGCGATGAGTCGAACTCATCGGCGGAAACCGACCTCATCTTCGATGCCACGTTCGGCAGCCAGTGCCGAGCGACTCGTCGGCGTCCTTCTGTGAATGTGCAAATACGTCTCGGTGTATCTGGCCGAAATGCGGGTTCCGGCGAATTCCGACGGGATGACGTCGTTGGTCTTGTAACGCCAGTCGTTGAGCAGTAGCGCCAATTCGTTGGCGATGGCGTCCGCTTCAGTGGTGACGGCACCGCTCAACAGGTTGTTCTGCTCGGTCGGATCGGAGCGCAGATCGTACAGCTCCCGCTCCGGGCGAGGAGCCGAGCTCAACGGCGCGACCGCTTTACCGGGTGCGCTGTCCTCGACGTCCCAGGGCAGGTCGAGCAGTGGTCGCGTCGCGTAATTCTCGATGTAGCTGAATTCCTTCGTTCTGATCGCGCGAATCGGATCAAAGGAATCGTGATATGTCTTCGTCGTATAGACCTCGCCGCGCACCGGCACCGAATGGGAAATCGCATCTAGCACATTCGCGGCGTGTGAAAGTCCCTCGACGTCATCGGGAATCGGCAGGCCCAGCAGATCGAGCACCGTGGGCACCAGGTCGACCCCGCTGAACAGGTCGTCGTACACCCGGCCCGTTGTGGCGTGCCGCGTCGGCGGCCGCACGATCATCGCGATGCCCGTGCCCGCGTCGTACAGCGTCGACTTGGCCCGCGGCAGCGCCGGGCCGTGGTCGGTGAGGAACACGACCCAGGTGGAGCGGTCCAGTCCGGTCTCGGCCAGGGCGTCAATCAACTGGCCCACCGCCGCGTCGGCCACCGAGATCGAGCCGTAGAAGTCGGCCAGGTCCTCGCGCACGTCGGGCAGGTCGGGCAGGTAGTCGGGCAGGCGCACCGCATCTGGATCGGCCGGTTCGTAACGCTCCCGCGGATAGGGCCGGTGCGCCTCGAAGAACCCGGCGGTGAGCAGGAACGGGTGTGGCGGCGCGTCTCGCAGCCAGCCGATGGCGCGCTCGACGACGTATTCGCAGTACGAGTTCGACACGTCGTACTCGTCGAACCCGAGCCGCGCCGGGAACGAGGTCTCGTGTTGCATACCGAACAGCGTTGTGTGCCAGCCAGATTCGGACATCAACTGCGGCAGGGTGCGGACGCCCGCGCGATACTCCCAGCCATGGTGGGCCAGGCCGAGCAGTCCGTTGCTCTGCGGGTAGCGCCCGGTGAACAGCGAGCCGCGCGACGGTGAGCACAGGGGCGCGGTGGCATGGGCGCGGGTGAAAAGGATGCCCTCGGTGGCGAGTCGGTCCAGGCGGGGGCTGGACACGTCGGCGTGGCCGTAGGCGCCGAGATGTCGACCGAGGTCGTGCCAGTGCACGATCAGCACGTTGTCGCGCTGGGGCCGGGTCACGTCGCGTCCTTCATCGTGAGCACACCAAACAGGCTTCCCCGGGTGTCGGCAATCGTTTCACTCATCGAGAAGCAACTTATCCACAGTCCGGATTTCATCCACAGGCCGGTCGGTTGGAGGGTGCCCGCTTTCGGTGACGAAGCTCGAACAGGCCGTCGATCTCATCGTCGAGCGACACGACGCGGGCGCACTGCGCCGCTTCCGGAATGCGGCCCGCGGCCGGGACGTCCAGATCGGTGCCCGCGATGATGCCGCGGGTACGGCTTCGCTGTGGGGGCGGCTGTTCGCCACGGACGCCGCCGTCTTGAATCGCAAGTTGGACGACATGGCCCGCAACGTCTGCGACGACGATCCCCGCACGCTG
>JAVRPF010000334.1:0-4063 GCA_032162385.1 Mycobacterium sp. | reverse complement strand
GAGAAGCAGTCGTGCAGCTCGATGACCTGGAAGTCGTCGGCACCCAGACCGGACTGTTCGTAGACGGACTGTGCGGCTTCGACATTCATGTCGTAGCCGATGATGTTCTTACAGGTGCCGTCGAAGGTGGACTCGAAGTCGGTGGTCATGGCCTGACCGACGATCTCCACCGCCTGGCCGGCGAGGCCATGGTTGTCGACGAACGCCTCCGACGCCAGGATCGCCGCACCCGAGCCATCCGAGGTCGGCGAACACTGCAGCTTGGTCAGCGGGCTGTAGATCATCCGCGAACTCAGAATGTCGTCCAGGGTGTACTCCTCCTGGAACTGCGCATACGGGTTGTTGACCGAGTGCTTGTGGTTCTTGTAGCCGATCTTCGCGAAATGCTCGGCCGTAGAGCCGTACTTTTCCATGTGCTCACGACCGGCCGCGCCAAACATCCACGGCGCCGGCGGGAAGAGCACCTCGGAAATCTGGGCCAACTTCTCGAAGTGGTTGGCCATCGGCTGCTCGCGATCCTCGAAGGTCGTCCCGAGCGAACCGGGCTGCATCTTCTCGAAGCCGAGCGCGATCGTGCACTCCGCCAGCCCGCCCTTGATGGCACGGGCAGCCAGGTACAGCGCCGTCGAACCGGTCGAACAGTTGTTGTTGACGTTGACGACCGGGATGCCGGTCATGCCCAACTCATACAGCGCGCGCTGGCCTGACGTGGATTCGCCATAGACGTAACCGACGTAGGCCTCCTGGACCTCGCGGTAGTCGATGCCGGCATCCGCGAGTGCCCTGGTACCCGACTCGCGAGCCATGTCCGGGTAATCCCAGTCCCTGCTGCCCGGCTTCTCGAACTTCGTCATCCCCACGCCGATGACATAGACCTTGTTCGCCATTGAACACCTCCTGTTGCGACGTCCGATGCGGCCGACTGGCCGCCGTAGGACGATTCGGCTCGCCGGGCATCCGCTGCCCTGTTCGTAAACAAACATACCAGACGGATTGTAATGTGCCGAGCCGGCCTTTGCTCAGTCCCGTCGAACCCCGGGGCTTGCCAGTTGGCCCGTCGGGCTCAGACGCTCTGCATGGCAGTCAGGCCGATTGAATGCAGCATCGGCACCGCCCGATCCCACTGCCGGCGCGCCCGAAGGAGATCCCGTTCGACGAAGTTGGAGAGGAGGATCCCGCGAATGGTGTCCATCGCGGTGTAGATGAACGAAACGAGCTCGCGCCCTGGCTCCCGACCGGGAAAGCCTTGCGCAAGCGCACTGAGAAGGTTGGACGAGACCACGGGTTCGAACTTCGCCATCTCTTGGCCGAGCGCCGGATCTGAGCGTCCCGCTACCCAAAGTTCAACGGTCGCTATGAATAACGGACCTTGATGGACGTCCCACAGCAGCTCGAGAATGCGCGCGACTGGGTCATCCGTCGAATCGACCGTACCCATCCCGCGGATTACGGCCTCCGCCCTCTTCGCCGCAAGGTGATGCATCGCGCTGATCACCAACTCCGTCTTCGACTGGAAGTGATGCAGCTGCGCCCCCCTGCTGACCCCGGCCCGCCGCGCAACGCGAACTGTCGTCGTGCCGGAATATCCGTACTCGACGAGGCAGTCAATGGTGGCGTCGAGCAGCCGAAGCCGCATGTCGGCGCTGCGCTGCTCCTGCGTCCGGCGAGGCTCCGATCGGCGGTGCGAATCAGCTGTGGGCATGGCCTATCGTAGCGCTACTGTGCCGTCGGGAATGTTTGTTGATGGCCCCGCGGAGCGGATCTCCGGCCTCGGCACGCGTCGAGCGGCCATCAACCGGAGAGCGAACCGATCCCCGTCATTCCGCGCCGCTCGTGATGGCGTTGGTCTCATAGCAATCCGAGCAGTTGCAGGTTGGTGATGTATTTGACGATGATCGGCGCCGAGACATGCGGGATGTCTTTGTCTGGGCCGATTTTCGCTTCCCGCACTGCGGACCGGAACCGCTCGGTCGGCGCGATGGTTCCGCGGGTCGGCTTTTCGGGGTGCTGGTAGTTGCGCAACAGCGGCAGCAGCGAGGCCTGGCGCTGCTGTTCTGGCAGGGCACGCAGGGTGGTCTCGAACCTCTGAAACCACGCGCCGTAGTCGTCGATGCGGTGAATCGAATATCCGGCGTCGATCAGCCAGTCGACGTATTCATCGAGCCCGATGCCGTCGTCGTAGGGGTTCATCACGTGGTAGGTCTGGAACCCGTCCACGGTCCGTTCACCAAGTGTAGAGATCGCTTCGGCGATGAAATCGACTGGCAGACCGTCGTAGTGCGAGCGTGGCCGGTTGCCGTCGGCGTCGAGTTCGTAGAACGAGGCCGGCGCGATGCCGGTGGCGACCAGGCTGAGCATCAACCGGGTGAACATGTCGGGCACGTTGAGCTGGCCCACGTACTTGGTGTCCGCCAGGATCATGTCGCAGCGGAAGACTGTCACCGGCAGGCCGCACAGGTCGTGTGCTTCGCGCAGCAGCACCTCCCCGGCCCATTTGCTGTTCGAGTAGCCGTTGGCGTAGCCGTCGTCGACCCTGCGGGTCGGGCTGATGATTCGGATGTCGGCGTCCTCGGTGAACACCGCCGGCGGCTGGATTCCCTCGTAAACGCCGATCGTCGACACATAGGCGATCGGCTTGCGCTTCGCAGTGAGCGCGACCCGGATCAGTTCGGCGGTGCCCACGGCGTTGGGACCGAACAGCTGGCTGAAGGGCAGCACGTGGTTGACCAGTGCGGCGGGGTCGACGATCAGATCGACCGTGTCGGCCAGCCGCTGCCAGGTCTGCTGATCCAGGCCGAGGTTCGCCTCGCCCTTGTCCCCGGCGACGACCTCCAGGCGCTCGGCGGCCAGCTCCCGGTAATGGCGCAGCAGCTCCGGATCACCGCTGTCGAAGGTCTCGTCCAGGCGTGCACGGGCCGCCGCATTGTCTTTGGCCCGAACCAAGCAGATCAGCGTGCCGCCGACCTGGTCCATCCGCTCGAGCCATTCCAGAGCCAGGTAGCGGCCGAGGAAACCCGTTGCACCGGTGAGCAACACGGTGCGCACCTCGGTGCTGGGCCCGGGCAGCGTTGGCGCCGCGGCCAGTGTCTTGGCATCGATGAACTTGTCCAGCGCGAGGTCGCGGGCGTGTATCTCGGTGGCGTCGCGGCCGTGCACGGTCGCGAAGGTGGGCCGCTTCGAGCCGGATGTCCGTTCCGCCTCGATGTAGTCGGCGACGGCCTGCAGGTCGGTGGCCGGGCTGACGATGACGCCGACCGGCACGTCGATGTCGAAGATTTCGTGCAGCAGGTTGGTGAATGTCAACGCCGACAGAGAGTCTCCGCCGAGGTCGGTGAAGTGCGCGTCAGGCTGTAGGTCGACGGTCGCCGCGCTCAGCAGCGCGCCCGCTGCCCGGGTGACGGTGTCCAGCACCGGCCGGTCGGCGCCACCCTGGCGCAGCGCGCGCAGCTCGTTGGTCTGGCCTTCGGCGATATCGGTGTACAGCTGCTCGAGGCGTTCTCCGTAGTGCTCCTTGAGCTTCGGTCGCGCGACCTTGCGGATACCGGTGAGCAGGCCGTTCTCCAGTGTGAACGGTTTTGTGTCGATGATGAAGTCGCGCGGAATCTCATAGGACTGCAGGCCCGCTGATCTCGCCAGCTCCTGCAGCGAGTCGCCGATGAGTGGCTTGAGCGACTCGACATCGCCGCCGCTGCGGGCCAGCGTGTCCTCGGTGGGCACGACGACGGCCACCAGGTAAGAACGCGCGCTGTTGCCGTAGACGTAGATCTGCCGGATCAGCGGGCTGTCGCCGAATACTGCCTCCAACTTCGAGACGGTGACGAACTCCCCCTGCGAGAGCTTCAGTACGTTGTTGCGGCGGTCGAGGTAGACGAGTTGATCGGGACCGACTTGGGCCACAACGTCCCCGGTGCGGTAGTAGCCCTCCGGGTCGAACACCTCCGCGGTGACCTCGGGTCGCTTGTAGTAGCCAGGGAACATGTTCTCCGTTTTGACGACGAGCTCGCCTCGCGGGTGCGGTTGATCGGTGTGAAAGTAGCCCAGATCGGGCACGTCGACCAGCTTG
>JAVRPF010000333.1:0-7217 GCA_032162385.1 Mycobacterium sp. | reverse complement strand
CCGCTCGTCCAGACCTGAAACAGGATCACGATCACGACGAGCGCGGCGACCATGCCGTACTGCCTGAAGTTGCCCTGTAGCACCGTCTTCAGCCGCCCGCCGGGCGAGTGCGGTGGCGACGGTGACGCCGGCGTACTCGACGCGGCGTTCACCGTCGGGGTGGTGGTCATCTAGCTGCGTCCCTTCATCATGTAGCGCATCAATGTCTCCTGCTTCGCATCTTCGCGGGCCACCTCACCGGTGAGACGACCCTCGTTGAGGGTGTAGATGCGGTCGCACAAACCGATCAACTCGGGTAGCTCCGAGGAGATCACGATCACGGCCTTGCCCTCGGCGGCAAGGGCATTGATGATCGTGTAGATCTCGTACTTGGCCCCGACGTCGATCCCGCGGGTGGGTTCATCGAGAATCAGCACGTCCGGGTCGGCGAAGATCCACTTGCTCAGCACCACCTTCTGCTGATTTCCGCCCGACAGGTTTCCCGTGGTCGCCCTCACCGAGGGGGCCTTGATGCGCATGTCCTCGCGGAAGCGCTCGGCGACCACCGTCTCCTCGTGCTCGTTGATGATCGACCCTCTGCTCACCTTCGACAGGGATGCCAGCGTCACGCTTCGTGCGATGTCGTCCATCAGGTTGAGCCCGTAGTGTTTGCGATCCTCGGTGGCGTAGGCGATCCTGTGGCCGATGGCTTCGGACACCGTTCGGGTTCGAATTTCCTTGCCGTCCTTGAAGACCGATCCGGTGGCCCTCTTTCCGTAGGTACGTCCGAACACGCTCATCGCGAGCTCGGTGCGTCCGGCTCCCATCAGCCCGGCGAGGCCGACGACCTCTCCGCGCCGGACGTTTATGGAGACGCCGTCGACCACTTTGCGCTGCTGGTCGAGCGGGTGGAAGACGGTCCAGTCCTCGATGGCGAAGGCGACGTCACCGATGGGGTGCGACGTGCGGTCGGGAAACCGGTGGGCCATGTCGCGCCCCACCATGCCGCGGATGATGTGTTCCTCCGTGACGTCACCGTCGACTGCCAGCGTCTCGATGGTCCGGCCGTCGCGCAGGATCGTGATGGTGTCAGCGACCCGCATCACCTCGTTGAGTTTGTGCGAGATGACGATGCAGGTCAGGCCCTGGTCCCTGAGCTCGACGATGAGGTCGAGCAGGTGCCTGCTGTCCTCGTCGTTCAGCGCCGCGGTCGGCTCGTCGAGGATCAGCAGCTTCACCTTCTTGGACAGTGCCTTGGCGATCTCGACGAGCTGCTGCTTCCCGACGCCGATGTCGGCGATCCGCGTGCTGGGGCTTTCGCGCAGGCCCACCCGGTCGAGAAGCTGCTGAGCGTGCGTCATGGTCTCGTGCCAGCTGATCACGCCACCCGAGGCGTGCTCATTGCCCAGGAAGATGTTCTCGGCGATGGACAGCACGGGTACCAGCGCGAGTTCCTGGTGGATGATGCCGATACCCCGTCGCTCGCTGGACCGGATGTCCTTGAATTCGCCTGCCCGGCCGTCGAAGACGATGTCGCCCTCGTAGCTGCCGTGCGGATGGATCCCGCTGAGCACCTTCATCAGCGTCGACTTCCCGGCGCCGTTCTCGCCGCAGATCGCGTGGATCTCGCCCTGACGTACGGCGAGGTTGACCTCGCACAACGCCGTGACGGCGCCGAATCTCTTGGTGATGTCGCGCATCTCGAGAATCGGCGCCGCCACTGCGTCCGTCATGCGAGCTGCGCGGAGGTGTAGTAACCGGAGCCGACGAGGATCTGCTCGTAGTTGGACTTGTCCACGCTGACGGGATCGAGCAGGAACGCCGGGACCACCTTCACGCCGTTGTCGTAGGTCTTGGCGTCGTTGACCTCGGGCTTGCCGCCGGTGAGCAGCGAATCAGCCATCTGCACTGCGGCTTTCGCGAGCTCGCGGGTGTCCTTGAACACCGTCTGCGTCTGCTCGCCGGCGATGATCGACTTCACGGACGCAAGTTCGGCGTCCTGTCCGGTGACGATCGGCAGCGGATTGGCCGGCGTGCCGTAGCCCGCGCTCTTCAGCGCCGAGATGATCCCCACCGACATGCCGTCATAGGGGGACAGGACCGCATCCACCCGGCCGCTGGTGTAGGCCTTGCTCAGCAGGTTGTCCATCCGGGACTGCGCGAGCCCGCCATCCCAGCGCAGCGTCGCCACCTGGTCGAACGAGGTCTGGCCGCTCTTGACCACCAGCTTGCCGCTGTCGATGTAGGGCTGCAGGACGCTCATCGCCCCGTTGAAGAAGAAGGTCGCGTTGTTGTCGTCGGGCGACCCGGCGAAGAGCTCGATGTTGAAGGGGCCCTTGCCCTGCGCGAGGCCGAGCTTGTCCGTGATGTAGGACGCCTGCAGGACGCCGACCTTGAAGTTGTCGAAAGTCGCGTAGTAGTTGACGTTTTCGGTGCCGCGGATGAGCCGGTCATAGCTCACCACGGGGATCTTCGCGTCCGCCGCGCGTTGGAGGATGTCGGTCAGCGACGAGCTGTCGATGGGCGCGATGACCAACACCTTGACGCCCTTGGTGATCATGTTCTCGATTTGCGAGACCTGGTTCTGCACCACGTCGTCGCCGTACTGCAGGTCGGTTTCGTAGCCGAGTTTCTTGAACTGTTCGGACATGTTGTTTCCGTCGGAGACCCAGCGTTCGGACGACTTCGTAGGCATCGCGATGCCCACCGTGCCCGAGCGGCTGGCACCGCTGTCGCTGGCCTCGGGCGCCGTCGAGCGACCACAGCCGGCGCTCGTCAATGCGGCCGCGACGGCCAGCGCGCCCATTGCTCGAATGAAGCCTTTGCGCATGAAATCCTCCGGTTGATTCTGCGTCCCAGCGCGGTCTCGCGGCTCGGACCGTGCCTGATGTTAGCGCTAACAATCGTCGATGATGTGACGCGGCTCACGCGTTTGTCAAGGGCCTGCGCGTGCCGAATGTGAGCGTTCACACCCGTTGACATTCCAAAAATGTTAGCGCTAACATTCGGCAGTGTAACCCCGGTCACACCGAACCGAGACATCAAAGGAGTTGTCGTGAAAAGGGTTCTAACTGCGGTAATAGGTCTCGCCACGGTGGGTGTGCTCGCCGCGTGCGGAAGCGGACCGGCGCCAGCCGGCGGCGGATCGGCGCCAGCCGGCGGCGGCAAGATCACCATGGGGTTCTCCCAGGTCGGCGCGGAAAGCGGCTGGCGCACCGCCAACACCAAATCCATCCAGGAGGCGGCCCCGGCCGCCGGCGTCGACCTGAAGTTCTCCGACGCCAACGGCGAGCAGGAGAACCAGATCTCCGCGATCCGCTCGTTCGTGCAACAGCGCGTCGACGTCATCGCCTTCAGCCCGGTGGTGCGCACCGGTTGGGACGCCGTGCTGCTCGAGGCCAAGAACGCCGGCATCCCGGTCATCCTCACCGACCGCGCGGTCGACACCCAGGAGAAGGACGTCTACAAGACCTTCCTCGGCGCGGACTTCGTTCAGGAGGGCCAGTGGGCCGGCGACTGGGTGGTCAAGCAGTACGCCGCAGCCCCCGGCCCGGTCAACATCGTCCAGCTCGAGGGAACCACCGGGGCCGACCCCGCCTTGGAGCGCAGTTCCGGATTCGCCAAGGCCATCGCCGCGAACCCCAACCTCAAGGTGGTCGCGTCGCAGACCGGCGACTTCACCCGTTCGGGTGGCAAGCAGGTGATGGAGGCATTCCTGAAGGCCAACCCGAAGATCGACGTCGTGTTCGCGCAGAACGACGACATGGGGCTGGGCGCCATCGAAGCCATCGAGGCGGCCGGTCTCAAGCCGGGACAGGACATCAAGATCGTCGCGGTCGACGCGACGCACGACGGCATGCAAGCCCTCGCCGACGGCAAGTTCAACTTCCTCGTCGAGTGCAACCCGCTTCTCGGCCCGCAGCTGATGGACCTTGCCAAGAAGGTCGTCGCCGGTGAGCCGGTGCCGGACCGCGTCGTCACCCCCGACAAGACCTTCGATCAACAGCAGGCTGTGGCCGTCCTTCCTGACCGCAAGTACTGACCCGACCGCAAGTACTGACGCAGTAGACCGTCGATGCCGCCCGGGTGCCGGAACTCCCACCCGGGATGCCGGACCGCCGATCCCCGGGCGGCATCGACTACCACTAAGGAACCTTCCATGGCCACACCGCTCCTCGGGCCGTCCGACGCCCCGGTGGTCGACATGCGAGACGTCACCATCGACTTTCCGGGCGTCAAGGCGCTCGACGGCGTCGACTTCCGTTTGTTGCCAGGCGAAGTCCACGCACTGATTGGAGAGAACGGCGCCGGTAAGTCGACGTTGATCAAGGCGCTGACCGGTGTCTACGACATCGACTCGGGCAGCATCACGGTCGACAGTGTCGAGCAGCGGTTCAGCGGTCCGAGACAGGCGCAAGATGCCGGCATCAGCACGGTGTACCAAGAGGTCAACCTCTGCCCCAATCTGACGGTGGCCGAGAACATTCTGCTGGGCCGCGAGCCACGCCGCCTCGGCCGGATCGACTACCGCGCGATGAATCGTCGCGCCACGGAATTACTGGGCGTGCTCGACCTGGCCATCGACCCCAGTTCCACCCTGGGCGACCATCCGATCGCCATCCAGCAGCTCGTCGCCATCGCGCGCGCGACGGCGGTGTCCGCGCGGGTGCTGATCCTCGACGAACCGACCTCCAGCCTCGACGCCGACGAGGTCGCCGAACTGTTCCGGGTGATGCGCCGCCTCCGCGACGGCGGCACGGCCATCCTGTTCGTGTCGCACTTCCTCGACCAGGTCTACGAGATCTCCGATCGGATGACGGTGCTGCGCAACGGCCGTCTGGTCGGCGAGTACCCGACGGCCACCCTGGACAGGGTGAAGCTGATCGCGGCGATGCTGGGCCACGACCTCAACCTGCTGGAGGAGATCGGGGACACCGTCGCAAGGAGCGGCCCCCACGCCGGCGAACCGGTGCTCAGCGCGCAGGGCATCGGCCGCCAACCGCGCGTGCATCCCATGGACCTCGACGTGCACCGCGGGGAGGTGGTCGGCCTGGCCGGGCTGCTCGGCTCGGGCCGAACCGAACTGGCGCGACTGCTCTTTGGCGCCGACCGCGCGACCAGTGGCCAGATGGAGGTCAACGGCAAGCCGACCGCGATCCGATCGCCGCGCGCCGCCATCGCCAACGGATTCGCCTTCTCCTCAGAAGATCGCAAGGGCGAGGGCATCATCGGCGAGCTGAGCGTGCGCGACAACCTGGTGCTGGCCCTGCAGGCCCGCCGCGGCTTCGCCCGCCCGCTGCCGAAGAAGACCAAGGACGACCTGGTACGCCGCTACATGGACGCCCTCGACATCCGGCCCCGCAACCCGGGCGCGCTGGTGAAGAACCTCAGCGGCGGCAACCAGCAGAAGATGCTGCTGGCGCGGTGGCTCATCACCGAGCCGCAGCTGATCATCCTCGACGAACCCACCCGAGGCATCGACGTCGGCGCGAAGGCGCAGATTCAGAAGCTCGTCGCCGACCTCGCTGCCGACGGGATGGGCGTGGTGTTCATCTCCGCAGAACTCGACGAGGTCGCGCGGATCAGCGACCGGATCGCCGTCCTGCGTGACGGGCACTGCATCGCCTGGGTCGGGACGGACTGCACCGTCAACGAACTGACGGCCCTCATCGCCGGTGGGGCGCAGCCATGATCAAGAGAATCGTCGCCTCGCCTCTGCTTTGGCCGTCCATCGCGCTGCTGGCGCTGCTGGTCGTGAACGTCGTTCTGACGCCGACCTTTCTGAGCATCCGGGTGCAGGACGGTCACCTCTTCGGCAGCCTGATCGACATCCTCCGCAACGGCGCCCCCACGATGCTGGTGGCCCTGGGCATGACGCTGGTCATCGCCTCGCGGGGCATCGACCTGTCCGTCGGCGCCGTCGTCGCCGTCGGCGGTGCGCTCGCCTGCGCCCACATCGCCGGCTCCGCCGACCCGGCCAGTGCAGGCACGGTGGTCACCGCGATGGGGATCGCCATGGGCGCCGCCGTCGGGCTCGGGCTGTGGAACGGAATGCTGGTCTCCGTCTTCGGAGTTCAGCCCATCATCGCCACGCTGGTGCTGATGACGGCGGGCCGCGGGATCGCGCTGCTGATCACCGACGGCCAGATCGTCACGACCGCCAGCGCACCGTTCAAGATTCTCGGGGCCGGATATGCGTTCGGGCTGCCGGTCGCGATCCTGGTGAGCCTGTCGGTGTTCGGGCTGGTGGGTCTGCTGACCCGGCGCACCGCGTTGGGCATGCTGCTGGAATCGGTCGGCATCAACCCCGAAGCCAGCCGGCTGGCCGGAGTGCGCTACCGCACCATCGTCTTCGCCGTCTACGTCTTCTGCGCGCTATGCGCCGGAATCGCGGGCCTGATGATCGCGTCGAACATCTCGGCGGCCGACGCCAACAACGCCGGGCTGTGGATCGAGATGGACGCCATCCTCGCGGTGGTGATCGGCGGCACCTCGCTGCTGGGCGGGCGATTCAGCCTGACCGGAACCATCCTCGGTGCCCTGATCATCCAGACGTTGACCACCACGGTGTACACCGCGGGGATCACGCCGGAGACGACTCTGGTGTTCAAGGCGCTGGTGGTGATCGCGGTGTGTCTGCTGCAGGCGCCCAAGTTCCGCGCGTTGCTGTCGCGCAAGCGCTCACGGCGCACACCAACGCAAGGCGCCCCGTCCTCGGACGCACCTGCTGCGCAACCGCTCTCGGTACCCGTACCACCGGCGTCCGCGATGGCGACGAAGTGAGCCGGCCATGAGCACCCAGACCGCGGACCGGTCCCGTGCCGTCGTCACCGACCTCGTCCAGCGCGCGCGGGGCCGCTACCTGTCGCCGATCGCCTCGCTCGTCCTGTTCGTGGTGATGTTCGCCGTGGTCGTCTCCCGTTACGACTTCGCCAGTCCGACCCAGGTCTTCCTGAACCTGTTGGTGGACAACGCCTATCTGATCGTCCTCGCGGTCGGCATGACGTTCGTGATCCTCACCGGCGGCATCGACCTCAGCGTCGGATCGGTGGTGGCGTTGTCCACCGTCATCGTAGCCACCACCCTGCGCGCCGGGTGGCCCATGCCGCTGGCCATCGTCACCGTGCTGGTGGTGGGCTCGCTGCTCGTTCTGCTGATGGGCCTGGTCATCGAGTACTTCGACGTCAAACCGTTCATCGACACCCTCGCCGGGATGTTCCTGGCCCGCGGGTTGTGCT
>JAVRPF010000332.1:0-4466 GCA_032162385.1 Mycobacterium sp. | reverse complement strand
CGCCTCGGGGCGGTCGACCGTGAACAGGCTGGTGGTGACGAAGACCACCGTGGTGGCGCCACCGCCGGTGAGCAGCGTGCGTGCCCAGCGGTAGCCGTGCCGCATCAGGATCAGGAAGGTCAGCACGACGGCGGCGACGATGACGACGACCACCCCCGAGATCGCGTACACGAACCACGATTGCGCCTTCGCCGGGCCGGCCACCAGATCGACGACGTAACCCGTCACCATCACTGGCAGCGCGACCAGCCAAAGCCAGAAGCCGGTGACTACATCTTCTGGCCGGCCGGTCGGCTCGGTCACGCCAGCCACGAGGCGACGTCGGCCGCCCAGTACGTCAGCACGATGTCGGCACCCGCGCGCCGGATACCGGTCAACGTCTCCAGCGCGACGGTGCGCAGGTCGATCCATCCGTTCGCCGCGGCGGCGCTGATCATCGAGTATTCGCCAGAGACCTGATAGGCGGCGACCGGCACCGGGGAGACGTCGGCCGCGGCGCGAACCAGGTCGAGATAGGCCATCGCCGGCTTGACCATGACGATGTCGGCACCCTCGTCGATGTCCAGTTCGATCTCGTGCAGGGCCTCGCGGGCATTGCCCGGCTCCTGCTGGTAGGTGCGCCGGTCACCCGTCAGGCTCGACGAAACCGCTTCGCGGAACGGCCCGTAGAAGCCCGACGCGAACTTCGCGGCGTAGGCCAGGATCAGCACGTCGGCATGACCGGCGTCGTCGAGGCCGTCCCGGATGGCCGCGACCTGACCGTCCATCATCCCGCTTGGCGCTACGACGTGCACACCGGAATTCGCTTGTGCGACAGCGAGTTCGACGTAACGGGCGTTGGTGGCGTCATTGTCAACCCGGCCTTCGGCGTCCAGCACGCCGCAGTGCCCGTGATCGGTGAACTCGTCGAGGCAGGTGTCGGCCATCAACACGGTGGCGTCACCGAGGTCGGCGGCCAGGTCGCGCAGCGCAACGTTGAGGATGCCGTCCTCGGCGATCCCGACGGATCCTGCTGCGTCCTTGTCCTCGTCGCGCGGCACCCCGTACAACATCAACCCGCCTACGCCCGTGGCCACCGCCTCGGCGGCCGCCTTGCGCAGCGAATCACGGGTGTGCTGCACCGCGCCGGGCATGGATGCGATCGGCCGCGGCTCGTGGATGCCGTCGGCGACGAACATCGGTAGCACCAAATGTCTTGGCTCCAAGGACGTCTGCGCCACCAGACGACGCAGGGCCGGGGTGGAGCGCAGCCGACGGGGTCGATGCCTGGGGAACGCCACGACTCGACTCTAGCGGCGACGGCTCTTCTTGCGCGGGGGAGGCAGCGCACCCTCGGCACGCAACCGGGCGGCGTGCTCGGCGAGCGCCTCGACCAGTGGGCCCACTGCGGCGGTCTCGGGCTGCACGTCGACGCGCAGGCCGAACTCCGCTGCGGTTTCGGCGGTCTTGGGCCCGATGCACGCGACGATGGTCCGCGCGTGCGGCTTGCCTGCGATGCCGACGAGGTTGCGCACCGTCGAGCTCGACGTGAAGCAGACCGCGTCGAATCCGCCGGTCTTGATCATCTCGCGGGTCTGCGCCGGCGGCGGTGCGGCGCGCACCGTGCGGTAGGCCGTCACGTCCTCGATCTCCCAGCCGCGTTCCCGCAGGCCCTCGGCCAGGGTCTCGGTGGCGATGTCGGCGCGCGGCAGCAGCACGCGGTTGACCGGATCGAAGATGTCGTCGTAATCCGGGAACTCGTCCAGCAGCCCCAGCGAGCTCTGCTCACCGGCGGGGACCAGTTCGGGGTTGATGCCGAACGCACGGACCCGATCTGCGGTGGCCTGGCCGACGCAGGCGATCCGCACACCCGAGAACGCACGCGCGTCGAGTCCGAACTCGTTGAACTTCTCCCACACGGCGCGGACCGCGTTGGTGGAGGTGAACACCACCCACTGGAACCGGCCGTCGACGAGTCCCTTGACGGCGCGCTCCATCTGAGCCGGGCTACGCGGCGGCTCGACGGCGATGGTCGGCACCTCGATGGGCAGGGCGCCGTGGGAGACGAGCCTCTCGCTCATCTCGCCTGCCTGGTCCTTGGTGCGCGGCACCAGCACGGTCCAGCCGTACAGCGCCCGGCTCTCCCACCAGTTCAGCTTCGCGCGGTTGGCCACCGTCTTGCCGATCGTCACCACCAGCGGCCCGGCCAGCGAGCCCGATGGGTCGCTGCCTGCCAGCGTGGCCTTGTCGAGTAGCCCGGCCAGCGTGGTCTCCACCGACCGCTGCTGGCAGGTGGTCCCGTTGGCGGTGATGACGCACGGCGTGGTGTTGGTCAACCCGTACTCGATGAGCGTGCGGGCGGCATCGGGCAGATGCGTCGCGGTGGCGTGCAGGATCAGGGGTCCCGGTGCAGCTGCGAGCGCGCCCCAGTCCACGTCGCCGCGGACGTCGGCCACGGTGTGCGACGAGCCGAGCGGCAGCCCGGCGTAGGTCGGCACCGCCGTCGTGGCGGGCAGCCCTGGCACGATCTCGAAGAGGGCCTGGGTGCGCGACACCGCATTCACCTCGGTGGTGACGGCGTCGACCGACAGCGGGTCACCCGCCACCAGGCGGACCACGTCCACACCATTGCGGGCCTCGTTGACCAGAACCTTGGCCACCTCGGTTGGATCGCCGAGTGCGGGCCGGACGTCAACCCCATTGGGGAAGACGGGCGCCGCCTCTTGCGCGTCCGCACCGGTCGCGTCGTCGGCCGTTTTGGCCGCCTCGGCAGGTCCCGACGGCGGAGGCAGTTCGGTGCCGACCAGGGCAAGCACCGCCTCGGGCACGTCCGGGTCGGTGAATACCAATGCCGCGTTGCCCAGCACCGTGCGCGCGCGGGTCGTCAAAAGCCCAGGATCACCGGGCCCGGAACCCACGAACGTGATGCGGCCGGGCTTGTGCTTACGCCCTCGGGTGGTCATCCGTCACTCCCGCTCTCAGTCCGCTGACCCAACACATCCCGCGCCCCCAACTCGAACAACTCCGCGGCCACCGAAAGCCCTAGCTCCCGTGCCCGATCGGGTGTCCCGATGCCGGACGCACGGATCACGTCGGATCCGTCTAGCGCCACCACGCAGCCGCGTAGCGACAACTCTTCAAAGATGCGGCCGTCCTCGTCGATGGACTCGACCACTTCCGCGATCGCGCCCACCGGCGCGGAGCAACCCGCCTCCAGTTCGGCGAGCAGGGCGCGCTCGGCGGTGACCGCGGCGCGTGTGTCGGGGTCATCCAACTCCGCCAGCAGCGCGACGAGCCCGGTGTCACTCGCGCGACACTCCACCGCGAGCGCACCCTGAGCCGGGGCGGGCAACATCTGCACCGGCTCGAGGCTCTCCGTGATAGCGCCGAGCCGTCCGATACGAGCCAACCCCGCTCGGGCGACGACGACACCGTCGAGATCACCACTACTTACCCTGTTCAACCTGGTGTCTAGGTTGCCTCGTAGGGGGCGAATTTCCAAACCGAGACCCAGTGCTCTAAGCTGCGCCGTCCTGCGCGGGCTCGACGTGCCGATGACCGATCCGACGGGCAACTCCCCCAGCACCATGCCGTCGCGGGCCACCAAGGCGTCCCTGGCGTCTTCGCGGCGGGGTATGGCCGCGATGACGAACCGGTCGTCGGGCGCAGTGGGCAAATCCTTGTACGAGTGCACTGCCATGTCGACGCTGCCGTCGGCGATGGCTTCACGGAGGGCTGCGGTGAACACGCCGACGCCGATCTCGGCGACGGGATCACTCGAGCGGTCGCCCGCGGTGGAGATGATGACGAGTTCGACGGAGCGCCCCTTGCCCTCGAGGGCGGCTTTGATGGTTCCGGCCTGCGTGGTAGCCAGCAGGCTGCCCCGGGTGCCGATCCGGATGACCGCGTCGTGGGCGGATGAGCGCTCGCGCGAAGACCCTGTGGCGGATGAGCGCTCGCGCGAAGACCCTGTGGAAGTGCGCAAGCGGCTACTCGGTCCCGTCGAGTTCGAATCGGGAATCACTTGTTACCGCGCCTGTTTCAAGAAAAGGCAATTCGCCGCCGGCCACGGCATCGACGGCCTGCGGGTCGAGCTCGAACAGCTCGCGCAACGCCTCGGCGTAGCTGTCCCCGCCTGGGGCACTGGCCAGTTGTTTCACGCGCACCGTCGGTGCGTGCAGTAGCTTGTCAACGACGCGGCGCACCGTGCGGGCCACCTCGTCGCGATGGGTGGCCTCGAGGCCGGGTAGCCGGTTGTCGAGGCGCAGAAGCTCGGCTTCGACGACGTCGGCGGCGCGCCGACGCAACGCCGTCACGGTGGGTGTGACCTCAGCCATCCGCTGTCCGGCCAGGTAGTTGGCTACTTCTGCAGCAACGATCCCGCGGGCCGCCTCGGCGTCCGAAGCGGCGGCTTTGGCGGCCGGCTCGCGCTGAATGCGGTCCATGTCGACCATGAAGACCCCGGGCAGACCAGCCACCGCGGGGTC
>JAVRPF010000331.1:0-7239 GCA_032162385.1 Mycobacterium sp. | reverse complement strand
CGTCCTGCGCGACGCGGTCACCTACCGGATCCTCCCCCGCGGCCACCTGCTGACCTACCCGATCCCGGGCCCGGACGGCTCAGTGCTGTGCAACTGGCTCTGGTATCGGAATGCCGCACGGGGAGACCACCTCACCGACCTGCTCACCGACCGACATGGTTTCACGGCCGAGCTGACCGTGCCGCCCGGAGCGGTCCAGACTCAGCACGTCGAACAGCTGCATTCGGCGGCGGACACCGAGCTCCCGGCTCCCCTCGCCGAGGTCGTCCGACGAAGCGCCGACCCGTTCATCCAGGTGATCGTCGACCTCGAGGTTCCGCGAATGGCCTTCGGCCGAACCTGCCTGGTCGGCGACGCGGCGTTCGCGCTGCGGCCACACATCGCTGCGGGCACCGCCAAGGCGGCCGACGATGCCTGGCAGCTGGGCGACGCGCTGCTCGGCGCCACTCCGCGGCACGTCCCACGTCGACTGAAGGACTGGGAGACTCGACAGCTAACGACCGCCCGGCGTGCCATGCAACGGGCCCGCGCGGCCGGTCGGAGCTTGCAGGTCGACGGCACCTGGCGAGTCGGTGATCCGGCGCCATTCGGGCTGCACGTGGCCGGCGACAGCGCTCTGCCAGCCAGTCAGGACCACAACGGAGACGCCGATGCGCACGCCGCTCTAGGCGCAGTGCCAGCCGGTTGGCTGACCCGATTCCGGATGAGGAATTCACTGTGAGCTATCCGAGCGGCGGCCGTCATTTCCTACAGATTCCGGGTCCCACGAATGTCCCCGATCGAGTGTTGCGCGCTATCGCGGCGCCAGCCGTCGACCATCGGGGGCCGGCGTTCCAAGCCCTCGCCCTCGAGGTACTCCACCTGCTCGGCCCGGTTTTCGCCACGACGGGGCCGGTGATGATCTACCGGCGACAGGGACCGGGGCTGGCCGGGACTCTTGCCGGTGTGCAGATGGGGCTGCAGCTCGCCGAAGTTCCGGTCCACCCCAGCGGGGTGGACGTAGCACTGGAGTTGCTCCGCGCATGAGGCACTGGCAACGCAATTCCTATGGACGCGTGGCCAGGATCAACAAGGTATCTCCGCCCACCAACACGCCCTTTGAACCAATGCGCTCAGCCAGCCTGGCTCGTAGCTCGGAGGCCTTCTCGGCCGCGAGGATGAGGTGGTTTGAATAGGTGAACACTAGGTCAAGCCACTGCTCGGTGGAATAGTGGGCGCGCCCCCGGGGGTACGTGCGCTTCTCAACTGTGAACCCGGAAGCCGTGATCGAGGCGATCAGGCGGTCGGTGTTGCCGTCCGAATCTGCGAGGCCGATCGACGAGCCGTCGATAAAGGGTGCCCCCGGATCCATATAGTTTTGGTATATCTCGGCGAAATCGCCGCGCGTCGGATCTGTGGGAAACAGGCGGTTCCACATCAATGCAAGCTGGCCGCCGCTTGGCAGCAGTGCATAAGCCTTCGGCAACGCGATGGCGGGATCGACCCAATGAAAGGACTGACCAAACACGACAAGGTCGATGCTGCGCTCCATGGGTTTCCAGCTCTCGAATGTGCCCATCTCGATGGGTATGCCCTTTTCCCTCGCGATCTGTGCCATTCGCGGATCTGGCTCAACCGCAACAACATCGACGCCTTTCGCGAGGAGTTGTTCCGAAGCGATCCCGGTACCCGCGCCGACGTCGAGCACCGATTGAGCGCCCCGCGACAATAGGTCATCGATCAGTTGGTCTGGGTAGCGCGGCCTCCTCGCATCGTAGAGTCGCGCTGCGGCGCCAAATGAGTCCGCACGCGCGCGGTCAACGTAGAGACCTTCACGTGGCTGCACACCGAAAGGCTACGCCGATGTAACACCCTGCTGCGTAATCTGATTGGCGCAATGAGGATCTTCCAGCTAGTGGGTATGCCGCGGTAGCGCTGGAGGCCAGTGAATCCGTCGCCGCCTATCCCCAGGGGTACCGACGCTGCTGCCGGCGAGCAGATCTCGCGTCAGGCGCTGGACTATCTGCAATCGGTGGTCCGCAGCGGGGCGCGCCTGCACGGGGCCAGCGATCCCAGCTTTCAGACCGTCACGGTGCTCACCAACGGGGAATGCCCGCCCTGAAAAACCAGCACGGCCGGAACCTGCAGCCGCAGACCGCTCAGGCATCGGGAAGACTGCATCTAAGACGACGGTCGGCCGCGGCCCTGCAGCCCCGACATCGCCCGCCCGGAGTCCAACCATGATTCGCCGATCGCCGGCGACTGCTGGCCGACCAGGAGGCGAGAGCCGTGACCCGCCGGGTGTTCGTCGACGTGCTGCTCGTCGCGTCAGCCACGGTGCTGGCCCTAACTGGATGGGCTTCGTCTGCACCGGCCGGGGCGGAGCCGACAACCGGTGCAACCCCTACGGCTGACGCGCCTGCCCCCGCAACCCAACAACTAGCCATCGGAACCGGCGCCGCCGACTCCTGGAGTGGCTACCTGCCCGACAACACGACGCTCAGCCCGTTCGACACCTCGAGTCAGTTACTCGCGCTGCTCGACCCGTCGCTGCTCAACGCCATCCAGGACGCCGCGCGCAGCGCGCAATCCCAGGGCGTCGTCATCACGATCACGTCGGGTTGGCGGTCGAAGGGATTTCAGCAGCGCCTGTTCGACGACGCGGTTCGCCGGTACGGCAGCGTCGAGATCGCCCAGCAGTTCGTCGCCTCGCCCGAGACGTCCAGGCACGTGGTCGGCGAAGCTGTGGACATCGCAGGCGACGGCGCGTCGGCGTGGCTCATCCGCAATGGCGCGCAGTTCGGCTTGTGCCAGATCTACGCCAACGAGAACTGGCACTTCGAACTGGCCACCGACGGTGACGGCCGCTGCCCGCCGTTGCGGCCCAACGCGGCCGGCTGAGAGGCTCGGTGCAGGCGAGTCGGGTTGCCGACACGAAGCGCTAGTTTGTGTCGGTGTCTGCCGCGATACTGACGGCAGACGGACCCACCGCGGTACTGCGGATCCGCTGGCAGTCGATTGGAGGACCATCGATGACTTACGACACCCGGCCCGAGGTCCCCTACGGCGCGCAGCCGAGTCCCACTCCGGTGCCACGCCGCCCGCCGCGAAACCCGTACGGCGGCACGTCCCGACCGCGCGAATCACGACGGCCCGGTTAGCTGCACCCACACCTGGGACGGCAGCCAGGGAGGCTCACCTGGCCAATTGCGGGTAGAGGGCCGCCACCCCACCGGAGAGACCGGCCTGAACTCCGCGGCTGACGTCGTCGGCGAGCACCTCGAACGCCCCGGCGGCGATGGCGTCGACGGCAAGTGCGGCGACGTCGGCGGGATCCGTCTTGGGCGCGTCGATGTCGGCCGTCATGTCCGTGTCCATCAGACCGACGTGCACGGCGGTCATCCCGATCCCGCGGCCGGCCAACTCGGCGCGCAGCGCGTTCGTCATCGACCACGCAGCGGCCTTGGAGGCGCAGTACCCGCCGATGTCCGGCATGCTCACCCAGGACAACACCGACAAGACGTTGAGGATCGCGCCGCCGCCATTGCGCTCGATGATGGGAGCGAAGGCCCGCACCACCGACAGCGTGCCGAAGTAGTTGGTGTCCATCTCCCGGCGGGCGTCGTCGAGATCGCCCGTGAGCAGGTCGGTGCCGGCAGAGATACCGGCATTGTTCACCAGCAGGGTAACGTCACCCGCCGCTTCGGCGGCGGCGGCCACCGACGCGGGATCGGTGATGTCCACCGCGACCGGGATGGCTCCGTCCACGTCAATCGACCCCGGCTTGCGGGCGCCGGCGTAGACGCGCGCGCCGCGACGCAGGAGTTCGGCGCTGAAGTGCCGACCGAGCCCGCGGTTGGCGCCGGTGACCAGAGCAGTGCAAGAGGAGATGTCCATCCGACAATCTTGCACTCGACCAGTGCGTGACCGCCGTACTGGCACAGTCAAGGCATGGGAACCGCAGCCGTCGGCGACTACTGGAACCACAACACTGCCTACCACCCGTGGCTGGTGGGCATCGCGGCCAAGCACCGCGGCGACGTGCTGGACGTGGGCTGCGGCGACGGCCGACCGCGCCATTGAACGCGTCACCGACCTCGACGACGTCCGGGTCTCGCGCACATCCTTCAAGGAGTTCGATCCGGGGACGCGGCGATTCGACCTCGTCACCTTCGTGGCGAGCCTGCACCACATGGACCTGCGGACCTCTCTGGCGCGGGCACGCGACTTGTTGGCGGCCTCGGGCGAGATCGCGGTCGTCGGGCTGTGGGCCAACGAGTCGGCGTGGGATTGGGTGTGGTCGGCGTGCTGCGTGCCCGCGGTCATGGTGGGCGACCGGCTGCACCGGGACACACCCGACATCGGCGTCACCATCGCCGAGCCGCGCGAGTCACTCCGCGCGATCCGCCGTACGACGGCCGAAGTCCTACCGGGAGCGGTGATTCGCCGCAAGCTCTACTACCGCTATCTGCTTCGGTGGTCCAGCTAACCGGGTCACCAATCGCGCCGCTACCACCGCCCTGCTTCAACGGCGGGGCGCCCGATCACTACCCTTGACCCCGTGTCCGATCTGGTACTGACGCAGGTCGAGGACCGCGTCGCGCTCATCACGATCAACGATCCCGACCGCCGCAACGCGGTCACGGCCGACATCTCCGCGGCGCTTCGCGCTGCCGTCGACGCGGCCGAGGCCGACACCGACGTGCATGCGGTGATCGTCACCGGCGCGGGCAAGGCGTTCTGTGCTGGCGCCAACCTCACGGCGCTGGGCACCGCAGCCGAGGTGGGTCTCCGGGTGATCTACGACGGCTTCCTCGCCGTCGCGCAATGCTCGCTGCCGACCATCGCAGCGGTGAACGGCCCCGCCGTGGGCGCCGGGCTCAACCTGGCGCTGGCCGCTGACGTACGCATCGCGGGCCCGACGGCATTGTTCGACCCGAGGTTCCAGAAACTCGGCATCCACCCCGGCGGCGGCGCGACGTGGATGTTGCAGCGGGCGGTCGGTCCCCAGGTGGCCCGGGCATCGCTGCTGTTCGGGATGCGGTTCGACGCGGACGCCGCGGTGCGGCACGGGCTGGCCCTGCAGGTGGCCGACGACCCGGTGGCCGCTGCCCGCGAACTCGCGGCCGGGCCCGCGTCGGCGCCGCGCGACGTGGTGATCGCGACCAAGGCTTCCATGCGGGCAACCGCCAGCCCGGGCACCGTGGACACCGACCAGCACCGGATCGCCGTCGACGTCGAGATCGGCCCGCAGGCGACCTCCATCGAGTCACCCGAATTCGCCGCGCGGTTGGCCGCCGCCCAGCGCAAGTGACCCAGCGGTTTGTTAGAGATCCAGTAGGGCCAGCTCGGGCGACTCGACCAGATCCCCGAGCTCGCCAAGGAATGCGGCCGCCTGGGCGCCGTCGGCGACGCGGTGATCGAACGCGCACGTCAGCGTCATCGTGGGACGGGCGACCACGGCGCCGTCGACGACGACCGCGCGCGGCTTCAGCGATCCCATGCCGAGGATGGCGGCTTCGGGATGGTTGATCACCGGAACGCCCTCGTCGAGGCCTAGTGCCCCGAAGTTCGACACCGTGAACGTCGAGCCCTGCAGGTCGATGGGTTTGAGTGTGCCGGCCCGGGCTTCTGCGACGAGTCGGCTTACGGAGGTAGCGAGTTCACGGGTGGTCTTGGCTGCTGCGTCGGACACGACGGGCACCAGCAGGCCTCTTGGCGCGGCAACGCCGATGCCGAGGTGCACGGTGGGGTGGACGTGGATGCGTGGGCCGTCGACGGTGTCCATCCAGGTGGAGTTGAGCATCGGATGATGCCGCAGCGCGATCGTCAACAACCGCAGCGTCAGCACGAACGGCGTGATCGGCTCGGCGCTGGCGTCGCGTAGCCGGTCCCTGAGCTGCAGCAGGGCTGAACAGTCGACCTGAACGGAGGCATGTGCGTCGGGGATCTCCCTGCGCGACAATGCCATTCGCCGGGCCATCTCCAACCGGACACCCGAGACCGGCGCGTCATCCCCGCGGGATGCGTCCGTCGCGGCGAGGACGTCATCGCGCGTGACGATTCCGTCGGGGCCCGAACCCGGTGCGACGGAGACCATGTCGACGTTCAGCTCGGCCGCCAGTTTGCGCACTGACGGCTTGGCCCTGGGACGCCGGCGGGAACCGTCCATCGTGTCGTCGGTGCCATAGCCGACGAGCACGGGCTTGCGAGCCACGGCATCGGTATCATTCCCCGGTCGCTCCGCTCCTGGCCGCCGAGCCGTCGCAATGCGCACCAACGTCGATCCGACGGCCAACGTATCGCCCTCGGCGCCACCGAGTTCCACGACGCGACCCGCGTAGGGGCTGGGGATCTCGACCTCTGCCTTGTTGGTCTCCACGGTGCACAACACCTGGTTGAGCTCGACCTCATCGCCGACCGAAACCAGCCACGCGGTGATCGTGGCATCCTCCAGACCCTCGCCGAGGTCGGGTACCAGGAACTCCTGCACGGTGTCATCGGTCATGCCTGGCTCATCGCCTTCTCGACGCAGTCCAGCAGCCGGTCGACGCCAGGCAGCCAGAGCTTCTCCAGCCGCGCCGGCGGATAGGGGGTGTCGAATCCGGTGGCGCGCAACACCGGAGCCTCGAGGTCGTAGAACAGCTCCTCGGAGATGCGGGCGGCCAGTTCGGCGCCGAAGCCCAGCGTCCGCGGCCCCTCGTGCATCACCACAGCGCGCCCCGTCTTGCGCACCGACGCCGCGACCGTGTCGAAGTCGAGGGGGTTGAGCGATCGCAGGTCGACGACCTCCAGGCTGTACGCGGTCGACTCGGCGGCGCTCAGTGCGGTGGCGACCAACGAGCCGTAGGCGATCACCGTGACGTCGTCACCCGGCCGGCGGACCGCAGCCCGTCCGATGGGCTCCCCGGGGACGGAGGTGTCGACGAGCTCGCGTCCCCAGTAGCGGCGCTTGGGCTCGAGGAAGATCACCGGATCCCGATCGTCGATGGCGTACCGCAGCAGCCAGTAGGCATCCGACGGCGTCGACGGCACCACCACCTTCAACCCAGCCGTGTGCAGCCAGTAGGTCTCAGTGGATTCCGAATGATGTTCCACCGCACCGATTCCGCCAAACGACGGGATGCGTATGGTCACCGGCATGTCGACGTCGCCGCGGGTCCGCATCCGGTACTTGGCCAGGTGACTGACGATCTGGTCGAACGCGGGCGCGGCGAAGCCGTCGAACTGAATCTCGGGCACCGGCACGAATCCGCGGAT
>JAVRPF010000330.1:0-9415 GCA_032162385.1 Mycobacterium sp. | reverse complement strand
CCCGACCATGAGCCTTGTTTTGCAACCTCGCGGCGAACAGCCCCCAGCCGCTGCGGCTGATGGCACGGTTCAGCCCACGCTTCTGAGCAACGCGCAAACCGGGCTGTTCGACGGTCCCCCTCGCGCTGCGGGTCATCGCCCGCACGTCAAGGGCTTCGATCCTGATCGTCTCGAAGCGGCGCGCAATGTCAGTGGTGACTTTCTCGACCCAGTCCTTGCGCCGGTCGGCCTCACGCGCTTTCAGTCTCGCGATCGCCAGTTTGGTTCGGGCGCGCCGGCCCGAGCCGCGCTTGGCCCGGGCCAGCCGCTGCTGCAGCACCGTCAACCGCTTGGCCTCACCCCGACTCAGGCCGGAAGCGTGAAGCAGTTCACCAGTGGACAACGCCGCCGACACGGCAACGCCACGATCGATACCGACCACGCTGCGGTCGCCCGGACCGGCGATGGGATCGGGGACGTGGGCGAACGCGATATGCCAGCGGTCCGCCCGATCCCGGGTCACCCGGTAGGACTTGACGCCCGCGGGCACCGGCCGCGACAGGCGAAACCGCACCCAGCCCACCTTGGGTACCCACACCCGACCGATACGGCGGTTCAGCCGCTGCACGTGCCGCGGTTTGGCCGCGACCTGCCGGAAGCCCTCGTGCACACCGGCCTTGCGCCACGTCGGGCGACGGTGCGTACCGGTGAAGAAGTTGCGCATGGCTTGCGCGAAATCCCGCAACGCCTGCTGCTGCACGGTTTGCGATCCGGCCGCCAGCCAATCGTGTCCGGCGCGGGCCTCGGTCAACTGCGCGGCCTGCTCGACATAGCCCGGAGCCGCGCGCCCCGGCTGCCAGTGTTGCTGCTGCTCGACGGCCAGGTTCCACACATACCTGGCGTGGCGGCAATAACCGCTATCACCGACAAGTTACCGAAGGGAGAGGCGGCGCTTCCTCCCCCGGCTGATGCCACGGGTTTCCCCGCCGCAAGTATCCGATGAGTGTGCGCGCGCCGGCGCTTGGTGACCTGCGCCAGCAGGTTCACGATGCTGCGCGGCGGGCACGCGTCGCCGCCCGGGCCTTGGGCGCGTTGAACACCGCGACCAAGAACCGTGCGCTGCACGCGGCAGCCGATGTCGTGCTCGCCCGCGTGCACGAGATCCTGGCCGCCAACGCCGAAGACCTCGAGGCCGCCCGCGAATCCGGCACCCCGGAGGCCATCCTCGACCGGCTCGCCCTGAACCCGCAACGGGTGGACGGCATCGCCGCCGGGTTGCGCCAGGTCGCAGGTCTGCCCGATCCGGTGGGCGAGGTGCTGCGCGGTCGCACGCTGCCCAACGGTCTGCAGATCCGCCAGCAACGCGTGCCGCTCGGCGTGGTCGGCATGGTCTATGAGGGCAGGCCGAACGTGACCGTCGACGCATTCGGCCTGACGTGGAAGTCCGGCAACGCCGTGCTGCTCCGCGGCAGTTCGTCGGCCGCGCGCTCGAACGCCGCGCTGGTGACCGCGCTGCGCGCCGCGCTCGTCGAGGAGGGCCTGACCCCCGACGCCGTGCAATTGCTGCCCGGCGACGACCGCACCAGCGTCACCCACCTGATCCAGGCCCGCGGCCTGGTCGACGTCGTCATTCCGCGCGGGGGAGCAGGCCTGATCGACGCGGTGGTGCGCGATGCCACCGTGCCGACCATCGAGACGGGCGTGGGCAACTGTCACGTCTACGTGCACTCGGCCGCGGATCTCGATGTCGCCGAACGCATCCTGTTGAACTCCAAGACGCGGCGACCCAGCGTGTGCAACGCCGCAGAAACACTGCTGATCGATGCGACCATCGCCGACCGTGCCCTGCCGCGGCTGTCCGGCGCGCTGCAGGACGCAGGTGTGACGGTGCACCTCGACCCCGGCGAGGACGAACTGCGGGCCGAGTTCCTCTCGATGGACATCGCGCTTGCGGTGGTCGACGGCATCGATGCCGCGATCGCCCACGTCAACGAGTACGGCACCGGTCACACCGAGGCCATCGTGACGACTGATCTCGCTGCTGCGCAACGCTTCACCGAGGAAGTGGATGCGGCCGCGGTGATGGTGAACGCGTCGACCGCATTCACCGACGGCGAGCAGTTCGGGTTCGGCGCCGAGATCGGCATCTCCACCCAGAAGCTGCACGCCCGCGGCCCGATGGGGCTGCCAGAATTGACGTCAACCAAGTGGATCGTGTGGGGCGACGGCCACACCCGTCCAGCCTAGCGAGGAGAAGTACACGAGTGTGCGTTCCCGCCCGCCCGATACCGCTGTTCACCGACATCGACGATGTCGCCAAGCGGCTCGCCGAGACCGGTTATCTACCCGATAGGGCCACGGCCACCGCCGTCTTTCTCGCCGACCGGCTGGACAAGCCGCTGCTCGTCGAGGGGCCCGCAGGCGTCGGCAAGACGGAGCTGGCCCGCGCCGTCGCGCAGACCACCGGCTCCGAGCTCGTCCGGTTGCAGTGCTACGAGGGCGTCGACGAGGCCCGCGCACTTTACGAGTGGAATCACGCCAAGCAGATCCTGCGCATCCAGGCCGGGTCGGGCGACTGGGATCAGACCAAGATGGACGTGTTCAGCGAGGAGTTCCTGCTGTCGCGGCCACTGCTGACCGCCATCCGGCGCACCGAACCCACCGTGCTGCTGATCGACGAGACCGACAAGGCCGACATCGAGATCGAGGGCCTGCTGCTCGAGGTGCTGTCCGACTTTGCCGTCACAGTGCCCGAACTCGGCACCATCACCGCGACCCGCAAGCCGTTCGTCCTGCTGACCTCCAATGCGACGCGGGAGCTTTCCGAGGCGCTCAAACGCCGTTGCCTGTTCCTGCACATCGACTTCCCCGACCCCGACCTCGAGCGGCGCATCCTGCTGTCTCGCGTGCCGGAACTGCCTGAGCGGCTGGCGGAGGAGTTGGTGCGCATCATCGGGGTGTTGCGCGGCATGCAGCTCAAGAAGGTGCCGTCGGTCGCCGAGACCATCGACTGGGGCCGCACGATCCTGGCGCTGGGCCTCGACACCATCGACGACGAAGTGATCGCCGCCACCCTCGGCGTAGTGCTCAAGCACCAGTCCGATCAGAAGCGCGCGTCTGGCGAGCTTCGCCTGAATTAAAGACGGAGCCCTGATACTAAGGAGTCTGACTGATGGCCGTCCGACGCACCAGCCCGCCGCAACCGCTTGCGCCACAAGGACTTCCCGGGCACCTGGTGGAGTTCGTCGAAGCGCTGCGCGGGGTGGGCATCGACGTCGGGCCGTCGGAGACGGTCGACGCAGGCAGGGTGATGGCCGTCCTCGGACTCGGCGACCGCGAGGTGCTGCGCGAGGGGTTGGCCTGCGCCGTGCTGCGCCGCGCCGACCACCGCGACACCTACGACGCGATGTTCGACCTGTGGTTCCCGGCGGCCCTCGGCGCCCGCACGGTGCTCGACGACGACGATGCCGACGGTGACGGCGCGCCGGACGGCCTTCCGTCGCAGGACATCGAAGCCATGCGCGACGCGCTCGTGGCGATGCTGTCGGACAACCCGGAGCTCGAGAACATGGACGACCGCCTGGCGGCGATGATCGCGCAGATCGTCGAGTCATTCGGCCGATACAGTTCCAGCCGCGGACCGTCGTACTCGTCGTACCAGGCGCTCAAGGCGATGGCACTGGACGAACTCGAGGGCCGATTGCTGGCCGGACTGCTCGCAGGATACGGCGACGACCCGACGCCCACGCAGGAGCAGATCGCGAAGGCCACTGCGGCGAGACGGATCTCGCAGCTGCGCAAGATGGTGGAGGGTGAGACCAAGCGCCGCACGGCCGAGCAGCTGGGCCGGGACCACGTGCAGATGTACGGCATTCCGCAGCTGGCCGAGAACGTCGAGTTCCTGCGCGCCTCCGGTGAGCAGCTGCGCCAGATGCGTCGTGTCGTCGCCCCGCTCGCCCGCACGCTGGCCACCCGACTGGCGGCGCGGCGGCGTCGCTCGCGTCGCGGCGAGATCGATCTCCGCAAGACTCTGCGCAAGTCGATGTCCACCGGTGGCGTGCCCATCGACGTCGTGCTGAAGAAGCCGCACCCGGCCCGCCCCGAGTTGGTGGTGTTGTGCGACGTGTCGGGGTCGGTGGCGGGATTCAGCCACTTCACCCTGATGTTGGTCAGCGCACTGCGTCAGCAGTTCTCGCGGGTGCGCGTGTTCGCCTTCATCGACACCACCGACGAGGTCACCGAACTCTTCGGTCCCGACGCCGACCTGGCCGTCGCGGTGCAGCGCATCACGCGCGAGGCGGGCGTGTACACACGGGACGGCCACTCCGACTACGGCCACGCCTTCGTCTCGTTCTTGCAGAACTTCCCCAACGTGCTCTCCCCGCGGAGCTCCTTGCTGGTGCTCGGCGACGCCCGCAACAACTACCGCAACCCCGAGGTCGACCTTCTGACGCACATGGTCACCGCCAGCAGGCACGCGCACTGGCTCAACCCCGAACCCAAACACCTGTGGGGCAGTGGCGACTCGGCGGTTCCGCGCTACGAGGACGTCATCACCATGCACGAGTGCCGGTCGGCCAAGCAGCTCGCCTCGGTGATCGACCAGCTGCTGCCGGTCTAAGAGTTGCGGTTTCGCCACGCCCGCGCTGTGGGTGATGATTTCGGTGCTAACGGCGATTTCCACACCAGGGTCGTGGTTGACGCGCCATCTTCGCCGATCACAGCCGTGAGGTAGAACTCACGCGTAGGACCCTGGCGGTCTACCTACCAGCGCAGTCCTGCGTTGGCGCTCCCGTAAGCTGGCTATTCGTGACTCGACGCAGGCTGGGCGTGATGGGTGGGACGTTCGATCCCGTCCACAACGGTCACTTGGTCGCGGCCAGCGAGGTTGCCGACTTGTTCGGCCTCGACGAAGTGGCGTTCGTCCCGACCGGCATGCCGTGGCAGAAGCGCGAGCGCATCGTCACCGCCGCCGAGGACCGCTACCTGATGACGGTCATCGCCACCGCGGCCAACCCGCGGTTCTCCGTCAGCCGCGTCGACATCGACCGTCGCGGACCGACCTACACCAAGGACACGCTGCGCGACCTCGCGGCGCTCAACCCCGACACCGAGTTGTACTTCATCACCGGTGCCGATGCGCTCGCGTCCATCCTGTCCTGGCAGAACTGGGAGGAGCTCTTCTCCATGGCCCGTTTCGTCGGTGTCAGCCGACCCGGCTACGAACTCGACGGCGAGCACATCGCCGCCGCCATGACGGAGTTGCCCCGGGACGCCCTGAGCCTGGTCGAGGTGCCCGCCCTGGCCATCTCGTCGAGCGACTGCCGGCGCCGCGCCGAGTCGGGGCGGCCCATCTGGTACCTGGTGCCCGACGGCGTCGTGCAGTACGTGTCCAAACGCGGCCTGTACCGGGCGCACACGCTGGCCAGCAAGGAACCCAGGGAATGAGTGCGTCCGACGAAGCCTTCGAGATGGCCACCGTGGCAGCTCGGGCCGCTGCAGCCAAGCTCGCCGACGACGTGGTCGTCATCGACGTCTCTGGACAACTCGTCATCACCGATTGCTTCGTCATCGCCTCGGCGGCCAACGACCGGCAGGTCAATGCCATCGTCGACGAGGTCGAGGAGAAGATGCGCGTCGCCGGGCACAAACCGGCCCGTCGCGAAGGCACCCGCGAAGGCCGCTGGGTACTGCTGGACTACATCGACATCGTGGTGCACATCCAGCACCAGGACGAGCGCAACTTCTACGCCCTTGACCGGTTGTGGCGCGACTGTCCGCTGGTGGCGGTGGATCTGGACGGTGCCCAGTGAGGATCCGCCGCCTGGTGCTGCTGCGGCACGGGCAGACCGAGTACAACGCGGGCAGCCGGATGCAGGGCCAACTCGACACCGATCTGAGCGATCTGGGACGAAATCAAGCCGTCGCGGCCGCCGAGGTGCTGGCCAAGCGGCAGCCGCTGCTGATCGTGTCGTCGGATCTGCGTCGTGCGCTCGACACGGCGATGGCGCTGAGTGAGCGGGCGGGGCTGCCGGTATCCGTCGACACCCGGCTGCGCGAAACCCATCTCGGCGACTGGCAGGGCATGACGCACCTCGAGGTGGACGCCGCCGCCCCAGGCGCCCGGCTGGCATGGCGGGACGACGCTCGCTGGGCCCCGCACGGCGGCGAGAGCCGGTTGGACGTGGCCGCCCGCAGCATGCCGCTGGTCGCGGATCTGGTTGCCGGCCAGGCCGAATGGGGTGTCGACGAGCCGGACCGCCCTGTGGTTCTGGTGGCCCACGGCGGGTTGATCGCGGCGCTGACCGCCGCACTGCTCCGTCTGCCGGTGGACAACTGGCCGATTCTCGGTGGCATGGGCAATGCCAGCTGGGTCCAGTTGTCCGGGCATTCTGAACCGGATGCCGTGGTCGAGGACGTCCGCTGGCGGCTCGACGTATGGAACGCATCGGCCCAGGTCGCCAACGATGTCCTCTAGCCGCCGCGCCACCCTCCTGATCTTTTGCGATTCCCTGTCCTACTACGGGCCGACGGGCGGACTGCCCGCCGACGATCCCCGGATCTGGCCCAACATCGTTGCCGCCCAACTCGGTTGGGATATCGAGCTGATCGGCCGGATCGGCTGGACCTGTCGCGACGTGTGGTGGGCGGCCACCCAGGATCCGCGGGCGTGGGCGGCCCTGCCCCGCGCGGGTGCGGTGATCGTCGCGACCGGCGGCATGGATTCACTGCCATCGCCGTTGCCGACGGCGGCGCGCGAACTGATCCGCTACGTCCGGCCACCGTGGCTGCGGCGATGGGCCCGCGACGGATACGGCTGGCTGCAGCCGCGGTTGTCGCCCATCGCGCGGCCCGCGCTGCCTCCGCACCTGAGCGCCGACTACCTCGAGCAGACAAGGGCGGCAATCGACTTCAACCGGCCCGGCATTCCGTTCGTGGCGTCGATACCGTCGGTGCACGTCGCCGATACCTACGGCCGGTCGCACCGCTGGCGCGACGGCACCGTCGCCGCGATCGCGTCCTGGGCGCGCGACCACGACGTGCCCATCGTCGATCTGATGGCCGCCGTCGGCGAAGAGGTGATGAGCGGACGCGGCAACCCGGACGGCATCCACTGGAACTTCGAGGCTCACGCGGCCGTCGCCGAGTTGATGCTGAAGGGCCTCGCCGAGGCGGGGGTCGCGGTCTCCGAAGTCGGCGGCGACTAACCATGGCCGTCATGGTCGTCACCGATTCGTCCGCCCGACTGGACCCGGACGAGTTGCAGCGGTGGGGGATTCGCCAGGTGCCGTTGCACGTCCTGGTGGACGGCACGGATATGCGAGACGGGATCGACCCGGTGCCGTACGACATCCATGATCGGGCGCACGTCACGACGGCCGGTGCTGCGCCTGCCGACCTGACCGAGGCGTACCGCAAGGCGCTGGTCGACAGCGGCGGGGACGGCGTGGTCGCGGTGCATCTGTCGGCGGCGTTGTCGAGCACCTTCAGCACGGCGGCGGCCGCGGCGCGGGAGTTCGGTCCTGCGGTCCGCGTGGTGAACGCACGGTCGGCCGCAGCGGGGGTCGGGTTCGTCGCGGTGGCCGCGGCGCGCGCGTCGGCCGCCGGTGCCGACCTCGACGCCGTCGAGGCCGCGGCCCGCTCCGCCGTGCCGCGTGGCCGCGCCTTCATCGTGGTGCACCGACTCGACAATCTGCGGCGCAGCGGGCGGATCGGCACGGCCGCGTCGTGGCTGAGCACGGCGATGTCGCTCAAGCCGGTGCTGTGCCTCGACGTGGACGGTCGGCTGGTGCTGTTCCAGCGGATCCGGACGTTGTCGAAGGCCCACGCCGCGATGGTCGAGGCAGTCGCGGAGTTCGTCGGCGACCGCACCGCGTCGATCGTCGTGCATCACGTCGACAACCACGACGACGCCGACGAGGTCGGCGCCGCACTCACCACCCGACTACCGCAGATCGGGTCGCTGGCCGTGAGCGACATGGGCCCGGTGCTATCGGTGCACGTCGGCGGTGGTGCGATCGGTGTGTGCGTGACGGTGGACGACTCATGACCGCCCTGGATCTCGCGCGCGACGAGCGCGAAGGGCTTGCCGACTTCCTGGCCGGCCTGACGCCCGAACAGTGGGAGCACCCGACGCTGTGTGCCGGTTGGCGGGTGCACGACGTTGCCGCGCACGTGGTGAGCTTCGAGGGGATGACCCCGCGTGAGCTGACGGCTCGATTCCTCAAGGGCCGCCTGCAGATGGACCGAATCAATGGTCTCGGCGTGGGCGACCTGGCGGACCGCTCAACCGACCACCTCATCGCACTTCTACGGGACAACGCGGAGCCACACGGCATGGGTGCAGGCTTCGGCGGACGGGTAGCGCTGACCGACAACATGATTCACCAGCAGGACATCCGCAGGCCGCTGGGCCTCGCGCGGACGATTCCCGTTGAACGTCTCTGCGCCGCACTGGACTTCGTTCGCTATTCACCGACCATCCGCGGCGCGTGGCGGGTGCGCGGTGTGGTTGATCGCCACCGACCTTGACTGGTCCTACGGCAAGGGTCCCGAGGTACGGGGCCCTGGTGAGGCGCTGCTGATGGTGATGGCCGGGCGGCCCGATGCACTGAGGTAAGCCCGCACTCGCGCTTGGCGAGATTTCGTTTTCGCGAAAGTGCGCCTACGGCGCCACCCGGCCCGTCACCGGCGGCAGGTCGGCCAGCGTGACGATGCCCGGTGCGGCCGCGAACACCGCGGGCACCGCGTTGGTCACCGGCATCGCCGTGTAGATCATGCCCAGCCCCATGAAGCCGGGCTCGGTCCAGCCCCGTGGTGGCAGGCAGTGCAGCACGGTGCGCATGTTGGGCGTTCCGAACACCTGAATGACGTGTCCGTGCTCGAGCGGCTTGGGCGGGGTGACGTGGCTGCCCATGGTCCAGTTGAACCCGACGCTGACGACGTTCTTCTCGCCCACCCACCCGCGGTGGTAGCCGAAGACTCCGCCGACGGTGCCGCTTGGGATCTGCATGAAGCCAAGGTCGCTGTCACCGGTGGCGGTGGTGAACTCGACGTCGAACGTCATCCGGTCGAGCGTGGCGCCGATCGCGTCGGCCATCATCGCCGCCGACTCGGCGAACACCTCGCTTTCGCGTCGCACGCTCTCCGCCAGGCCAGGCGTGCCGGGATCCTGCCCGAAGCCCATCGCGGCCTGCGTGTCCGCGGATTCGTACGTCGAGCAGTCCACCGACTCGGTGATGCGGATCTCGTCGACGTTCTCGCAGGCACCCGATAGCACCATGCCGACCATGTTCGTCATACCGGGGTGCGCACCGCTGCCGAAGATCGTGGAATTACCCGTCTGGCAAGCCTTCCGGATCCGATCCAGGTCCTCGGGGGTCTGCTTGCCGCCGGTGATCCACGCCGCGCTGGAGCACACGTTGACGCCGGCCTC
>JAVRPF010000329.1:0-3443 GCA_032162385.1 Mycobacterium sp. | reverse complement strand
GACGAGCAGCCCGACGCCGGGTCGGCCCTGCGGGCGGCAGGCATCGACGACGCCCAGCAGGCGCCCTATCTGCACGCCCTCGGCGTGCTGGTCAAGTCCAACATGCTGGTTTGCAAGGAGACGCGATGACCACGATCGAGCGGTCCGTACCCCGGCTGGTCGACCAGTTCGAACGCGGCCTCGATGCGCCAATCTGCCTGACCTGGGAGCTCACGTACGCCTGCAACCTGGCGTGCGTGCACTGTCTGTCCTCCTCGGGCAAGCGCGATCCGCGCGAGCTGAGCACTCAGCAGTGCATGGCCATCATCGACGAGCTCGAGCGCATGCAGGTGTTCTACGTGAACATCGGCGGCGGCGAACCGACTGTGCGGCCGGACTTCTGGGAGCTCGTCGACTACGCCACCGCGCATCACGTCGGCGTGAAGTTCTCCACCAACGGGGTGCGGATCACGCCGGATGTCGCGGCCAAGCTGGCCGCCAGCGACTACGTGGACGTCCAGATCTCCCTCGACGGCGCCACGGCCGAGGTCAACGACGCGGTGCGTGGCCCCGGCTCGTTCGCGATGGCGGTCCGTGCACTGGAGAACCTCGCCGCAGCGGGGTTCAAGGACTCGAAGATCTCCGTCGTGGCCACCCGCCACAACGTCGACCAACTCGACGAGTTCAAGGCGTTGGCAGACGAATACGGCGCCACCCTGCGCATCACCCGACTGCGTCCGTCCGGTCGCGGTGCCGACGTCTGGGACGAACTGCACCCTACGCCCGCCCAGCAGGTCCAGCTCTACGACTGGTTGGTGTCACATGGTGAGCGGGTGCTCACCGGCGACTCGTTCTTCCACCTGTCCGGCCTTGGTGAGCCCGGCGCGCTGGCGGGCCTGAACCTGTGCGGCGCAGGCCGCGTGGTGTGCCTGATCGACCCGGTGGGCGACGTGTACGCCTGCCCGTTCGCCATCCACGACAAGTTCCTGGCCGGAAACATCTTGTCCGACGGCGGTTTCGGCAGCGTATGGAAGAACGCTCCGTTGTTCCGTGAGCTGCGCGAGCCGCAGTCGGCGGGTGCGTGCAGTAGCTGCGCGCACTACGACGGCTGCCGTGGCGGCTGCATGGCCGCGAAGTTCTTCACCGGCCTGCCGCTCGACGGGCCCGATCCCGAGTGCGTGCAGGGCTACGGCGAGCCCGCCCTGGCACGCGAGCGGGACAAGCCGCGACCCAGCGGCGACCACTCCCGCAGCGGGGGACGCAAGGGCCCGGTCCCGCTCAAGCTCCTGGCCGTTCCGCCCAAGAAGTTCTGCAACGAGAGTCCCGTCTGACATGGCCCGCGACACCTGGTTCGAGACCGTTGCCATCGCCCAACAGCGTGCGAAGAAGCGGTTGCCCAAGTCCGTTTACAGCGCGTTGATCGCCGCCAGCGAGAAGGGCCTCACCGTCGCCGACAACGTCGATGCGTTCGGTGAGCTCGGTTTCGCCCCGCACGTGATCGGCGCGCTGGAGAAGCGCGATCTGTCGACAACCGTTATGGGACAGGAGATCTCGCTGCCGGTGATGATCTCACCGACCGGCGTGCAGGCAGTCCATCCGGACGGCGAGGTGGCCGTCGCCCGGGCCGCCGCCGCACGGGGCACCGCGATGGGCCTGTCCTCGTTCGCGAGCAAGCCCATCGAGGACGTCATCGCGGCCAATCCGAAGCTGTTCTTCCAGGTGTACTGGCTGGGCGGCCGTGACGCAATCGCGGCCAGGGTCGAGCGGGCCCGCGCCGCGGGCGCGGTCGGGCTGATCGTCACCACCGACTGGAGCTTCTCGCACGGCCGCGACTGGGGCAGCCCGAAGATCCCCGAGAAGATGGACGTGCGGACCACCGTCCGGATGATGCCCGAAGGGCTGACCAGGCCACGGTGGTTGCTGCAGTGGGCCAAGACCATGCGCCCGCCGAACCTGCGGGTACCCAACCAGGCGTCGCTCGGCGAGGCCGGCCCGCCGTTCTTCCAGGCCTACGGCGAGTGGATGGGCACCCCGCCACCCACGTGGGAGGACATCGCGTGGCTCCGCGAGCTCTGGGGCGGCCCGTTCATGCTCAAGGGCGTGATGCGGATCGATGACGCCAAACGGGCTGTGGACAGCGGTGTTTCGGCGATCTCGGTGTCCAACCACGGCGGCAACAACCTGGACGGTACGCCGGCGTCGATCCGCGCTCTCGGGCCCATCGTCGACGCGGTGGGCAACGAGATCGAGGTGTTGCTGGACGGCGGCATCAGGCGCGGCAGCGATGTGATAAAGGCACTGGCACTCGGCGCCCGCGCGGTCATGATCGGGCGGGCCTACCTGTGGGGTCTGGCGGCGGAGGGACAGGCGGGTGTGGAGAACGTGCTCGACGTCCTGCGCGGCGGAATCGACTCGGGTCTGATGGGGCTCGGCAGGGCGTCGATCCACGATCTGTCCGCCGCCGACATACTGGTGCCGCCGGACTTCGCTCGGGCGCTTGGCGTCCCCGGCGGTCGGGACGCCTGACCTGCGGACGGCGCGGGGCCCGAATCGGCGGTACAGGCGTGGCAGACGTGGCTGACGTGATAGCCCGGCGGGCTCTGATTGAATGAATCGAAAATCTCCCGCAGCGCATACGCCAACAATTGGCGCACACCAGGTTAATTCGGCCTACCATCGGCGGGTGGCCTTTCCCAGCGAACTCGGGAACTCGACGACGAGGCAGCTGCGCAGCTTGTCGCCGGCGTTGATCATCCCGCTAGGTTCTACTGAGCAGCATGGGCCGCACTTGCCGTTGGATACTGACACGCGAATCGCGACCGTCGTTGCTGGAACCGTCGCCGGACGCCTTGCAGGAGACTGGATCCTGGCGCCGGCGGTCGCCTACGGCGCCAGTGGTGAACACGAGGGTTTCCCTGGCACGGTGTCGATCGGTACCGCTGCCCTGCGTCTTCTGCTGATCGAGTACGGCCGGTCGGCCTGCCAGTGGGCGTCGCGGCTGGTATTCGTCAATGGCCACGGCGGGAACGTGCAGGCGGTTGCTGAAGCCACCGCACTGCTGCGCGAGGAGGGCCGTGACGCCGCCTGGTGCCCGTGCGCCGTGACGGGGGGAGACGCACATGCCGGCCATACTGAAACGTCTGTATTGCTACATATTTCGCCAGAAGACGTGTGGACCGACGAGTACGCGCCAGGCAACGGCGCCCCGCTGGCCGAGCTGATCGGCCCGATGCGTCGTGGTGGAATCGCCGCCGTCAGCCCCGTCGGTGTATTGGGGGATCCGACCACCGCGTCGGCCGCCGAGGGGGCCCGTCTCTTCGCTGAGATGGTCGACACGTGCGTCCGCCGGATCGAGGTTTGGAGTCCGAACAGCGGGGGGATGCTGAGGTGAACGGACCGCGACTGCCCGATGGGTTTGCCGTGCAGGTGGACAGGCGGGTCAAGGTGCTCGGCGAGGGCTCGGC
>JAVRPF010000328.1:0-6038 GCA_032162385.1 Mycobacterium sp. | reverse complement strand
GGTTGGCGCCGCTGAGGATGAACAGAATCGTCGCGCCGACCGGAACGAGCGCCCACGGCCCGGGAAACTCCTTGACTCCGTCGATGAGTGCACCGCAGGACAGGATCGCCGCCAGTGCTATGACGGCCACCGTCGTCCGCCACCACATCGGCCACTTCACGTGCGGGACCAGCGCGCCGACCAGAGCGCCGAGCAGCAGTTCCCAGCCGCGGGCGAAGCTGTTGTAGTAGGCGGTGGCCGGGTCGGCGTTGTGCGCGACGATCGCGTACCAGAACGAGGCGATCGTCAGCGCACTCAGGAGCACGATCAAAGCCGGCCTGGTGTACCTACCAAGACGATGGCGGAACAGCACGGCGAACCCGAAGATCAGCGCCAGGAAGGCGATGTAGAACTGGCCTTGCACCGACATCGACCAGATGTGCTGCAGCGGGCTGACGGCCTCACCGGCACGCAGGTAATCCGATGCGGTGCTGGCCAATTCCCAGTTCTGGTAATAGCCAAGGCTGGCCAGGCTCTGGTCGGCGAACGTTTCCCAGCGGGTCTCGGGCTGCACGAAGATCGTCAGGACCGCGGATGCCGCGAGCACGACGACGAGGGCAGGCAACAGCCGCCGGACCAGCCGCATCACCTCGGGCCCTGGGGCCAGCGACGCAGTCGGCGTCAGTGCCGCGCGCAACAGGCGTCCGCCGAAGAAGAAACCCGAAAGGGCAAGGAAGACGTCGACGCCGCCCGAGACGCGGCCGAACCAGATGTGGAACATGGCGACGAGCGCAATCGCCACGCCCCGAAGGCCGTCGAGATCGTGCCGGTAGAAACCCGACTTGCGGGTGCCCATGACGGCGCGAGGGGGTGGACCGGTATCAGCGGAGGACGCCGACCGGGGTGGGGCGAGGGTCATCATGGTCGACGGTCAATCTACCTAACCCGGGGACCGCGCGCGTTTTGCAATGCGCGCTGGCGCGAAGAGAGGATGGCTCCGTGCCCGCGTTGACGCCCGCTCAGATCAGTGCGGTCGACGCCGCCCACGTGTGGCATCCGTACAGCGCGATCGGCGCCCAAGCCCTGCCGCCGGTGGTGGCCGTCGGTGCCCGCGGTGCCTGGCTGACGGTGATCGACCCCGCCGGTGACGACGGCCGTCCCGTCGAGGTGATCGACGCGATGAGTTCGTGGTGGACGGCCATCCACGGCCACGCCCACCCGACGCTGGATGCCGCGATCACCGGACAACTTGCGCAAATGAACCACGTCATGTTCGGTGGGCTCACCCACGAGCCGGCGGCGCGGTTAGCCCAACTGCTGGTACAGATCACCCCGGACGGTCTGGAGACGGTGTTCTTCAGCGACTCCGGTTCGGTGTCCGTCGAGGTGGCGGTCAAGATGGCGCTGCAGTACCAGCGCAGCAGGGGCCGCGGCGGCAAGCACCGGTTGATGACCTGGCGTGGGGGATACCACGGCGACACGTTCACTCCGATGAGCGTGTGCGACCCGGACGGGGGCATGCACGCGCTATGGACGGACGTGCTCGCAGCCCAGGTGTTCGCGCCGCAGGTGCCCCGTGACTACGACCCCGCGTACAGCGCCGCGTTCGAGCGCCAACTCGCCGAACACGCCGACGAACTCGCCGCCGTCATCATTGAGCCCGTGGTGCAGGGCGCCGGGGGTATGCGCTTCCACGACCCGAGGTATCTGTCGGATCTGCGGGCCGCCTGCACGCGGCAGGACGTGCTGCTGATCTTCGACGAGATAGCCACGGGCTTCGGCCGCACCGGTGCGTTGTTCGCCGCCGACCACGCCGGCGTCAGCCCTGACATCATGTGTGTCGGCAAGGCGCTGACCGGCGGCTACGTCACGCTCGCGGCCACGCTGTGCAGCACCGACGTCGCCAACACCATCAGCACCGGCCAGCCGGGTGCGCTGATGCACGGGCCCACCTTCATGGCCAACGCGTTGGCGTGCGCGGTGTCGGTGGCATCGGTCGAACTGCTGCTCGGCCAGGACTGGCGAAGCAGGGTGCGCGCCATCGGGACGGGCCTGACCGACGGGCTGGCGCAGGCGCGCCCGCTGCCCGGTGTCGCCGACGTCCGCGTGCTCGGCGGGATCGGGGTGATCGAGATGCATCGGCCGGTCGACATGGCGGTGGCGACGGCGACGGCGCTGCGGCACCGGGTGTGGCTGCGCCCATTCCGCAATCTCGTCTACGCCATGCCGCCGTATGTGTGTACGCCCGAGGAGGTCGGTCAGATCACCTCGGCGATGGTCGGCGTCGCCCGTGCATTAACCTGAACAGTGTTCAATCGTCGGCTCGCCGACGCGTTCAATCGTCGGCTCGCCGACGCGTTCAAGTCGCATGGGGGGAGCACGGGTGACACGCGTAGGTCTTTCTCCGCTGGCCTGGCTCGAGGACGTCGAGCGACAGCGCCGCGCCGCCGGTCTGCGGCGTTCCCTGCGGGCCCGGGCCGCTGTCGGGGCCGAACTCGACCTCGCATCCAACGACTATCTGGGGCTGTCCCAGCATTCCGCCGTCATCGAGGGCGGGGTCGAGGCACTGCGCACCTGGGGTGCGGGGTCGACGGGGTCGCGCCTGGTCACCGGGAACACCGAATTACACGAGAACTTCGAGTCGGCGCTGGCTGACTTCGTTGGCGCAGAGTCCGGGTTGGTCTTCTCGTCGGGCTACACCGCGAACCTGGGCGCGGTGGTGGCGCTGTCCGGCGCGGGGTCGCTGCTGGTGTCCGACGCGCTGACGCACGCCTCGCTGGTCGACGCGTGCCGGTTGTCCCGGGCCCGCGTGGTGGTGACGCCGCACCGCGACGTCGACGCCGTCGATGCCGCACTGAGCGCCCGTGACGAAGCCCGCGCGGTCGTGGTCACGGACTCGGTGTTCAGTGCCGACGGTGTGCTGGCTCCGCTGCGGGCGTTGCACGACGTGTGTCGCAGGCACGGCGCGCTGCTCATCGTCGACGAGGCGCACGGCCTCGGCGTGCGGGGCGAAGGCGGCCGCGGGTTGCTGCACGAGGTCGGTCTGGCCGGTGCGTCCGACGTGGTGATGACGACGACACTGTCCAAGGCCCTTGGCAGCCAGGGCGGCGTGGTGCTCGGCCCGACAGCAGTGCGCGATCACCTGATCGACGCGGCGCGCCCCTTCATCTTCGACACCGGCCTGGCGCCGGCTGCCGTCGGCGCCGCGTTGGCGGCGCTTGGCGTACTGACCGCCGAGCCGTGGCGGGCGGCTGAGGTGTTGCGGCACGCGGCGACGCTCGCGCAGGTGTGCGGCGTCGCCGAGGCGCCCGACTCGGCGGTGGTTTCGGTGATCCTCGGTGCGCCCGAGGTGGCGCTGGCTGCGGCGACCGGCTGTCTCGATCGGGGTGTCCGGGTCGGGTGCTTCCGGCCGCCGACCGTGCCGGTTGGGACGTCGCGGCTGCGGCTCACCGCCCGCGCCTCCCTTGACGACGACGATCTGGCCCTGGCCGGACGGGTGTTGACGGAAGTCCTGGCTGCGGCCCGCCCGAGCCGCCCCGGCGCCGACATCCAGTCCCGGTGACCGTGCTCGTCGTCACCGGCACCGACACCGGCGTCGGCAAGACCGTCGCCACCGCGGCACTGGCGTGCCATGCGCGGTTGGCCGGCCTCGACGTCGCGGTGTGCAAACCGGTGCAGACCGGCACGGCTGACGGCGACGACGACCTCACCGAAGTGGCACGACTCTCGGGTGTCGGCGAACTGGTGTCCGGGTGGCGCTATCCCGAGCCGTTGGCGCCGGTTGCGGCGGCGCAATGGGCAGGAATGCCGCTGCCGACACGCGCCGAACTCGGCGCGCTGATCCGCGGGGCGGACAAACCGGGCAGACTCACCCTGGTCGAGGGCGCAGGAGGCCTGCTTGTGGAGCTCGGAACCGACGGGGTCACGCTGCGCGACCTCGCCGTGGATCTCGACGCGGCCGTCCTCGTCGTCGTCGCGGCCGGCCTTGGCACGCTCAACCACACCGCACTGACGGCGGAATCGCTTGCCACGCAGAATGTTCGGTGTGTCGGTCTGATCATCGGCAGGTGGCCGACAGATCCTGGCGCCGCCGAGATCTCCAACCGGGCGGCGCTGGAGCGGATCGCGGGCGTGCGGGCGGCGCTGCCCGCTGGCGCGGGTTCACGCAGCGCCGGAGAGTTCGAGTCGATCAGCGCTTCCGCATTCGACCCGCGGTGGGTCGCGAGCCTGGTCGGGTGAGATGGTCCATTCCGTCGAGCTGGTCTTCGACCCGGACACCGAGGCGGCGGTCCGGAACATCTGGGCCGGCCTGGCTGAGGTGGGGATCCCCGGCCAGCCGCCGGGGAGCAGGCCGCATACGACGCTGACCGTCGCCCAGCGCATCGACGCGGAGGTGGACGCGCTGCTGGCAGCACTGGAGAGCCGGTTCCCGTTCTCGTGCCGGATCGGTGCGCCGTTGTTGTTCGGCCGGTCCAGGGCGGTGCTCGCGCGACTCGTGGTGCCAACGGCTGAGCTGGTGGACGTACACGGCGAGGTGCACCGGCTGTGTATGCCGCACCTGACTCCCGGCGTGATGGCGAACGCGAGGCCTGGTCAGTGGACCCCGCACGTGACCATGGCACGACGGGTTGTGCCCGGTGAATTGGGTCGGGCCCTGCGGATCGTGGGAGAGCCGCCGGAGCTCGTGGGCAACGTCATCGGGCTGCGCCGCTGGGACGGCAACTCCAAGCGCGAATATCCGATCGGCTGACTCAATCTGGGTCGAGGACGGCCGCTGCGACCTTCTTCGGCACGCACATCCGCCATGCGTCGAGGACGAGCTCGCGCAGCTCGTCGACCTCGATCGCGTCCAGTTGCACCTGGACCCAGTTGTATCGCATCTCCGATGGCCTGGGCAGCATGAACTTGTCGGGCTCGGAGGCGACCAGCCCGGCGCGCTCCTCGATGGGGAAGGCGAAACCCATCACCGTCTCGTCGCGCGAGAACGCCAAGTAGACGATCTGCCCCACCCGGAACTTGATCCGGTCGCGCACCACCACCTCGTATGACCTGGGCAGCGGTGAGACGATGCGCCGCACATCGGCAACGGAGATCACGCCAGGGACGCTAGTCGGGCCGTCCGACAAACCGACCGCCGAAATCGACGTCCTGCGGACGCCTACTCGGGCAACTCCTGCAAAACGTTGACCTCGGCGTCGCTGTGGGCGGCGATCCCGTCGACGAGCAATCCCAACCCGAAGGCGAAGCGTGCGTTGGGGTTCTCCGTCAGCACCGACTGTCCGTCGACCAGAGCGCCCGCCGCGTCCCACTGCAGCCGCGACTGCTCGTCGGCGGTGAAGCCGAGCACGTAGTACAGCACCGTGCGGGCGGCGAGGTCGGCGTTGGCCGGGTCGATGCCCGCCTCCGCCGCCGCGCCGGTCAGCCGGGTCAGGATCTCGGTCATCCGTACCGACTTCCCTGCGGCGAAGCTGGCCGACACCAGTTCGGCGCCATCGGTGGACGACAGCAGGGCGTCGCGCAGAGCCGTGCAGGCGCCGACCACACACCGGGACCACGACGCGTCGTCGACAGTGGCCCGCGCGGGCTCCAGGATGCGGTCGGCGACGGCGCCGAGCAGTTCCTGCTTGTCGGCGAAGTGCCAGTACAACGCGCCGGGACTGACGCTCAGCTCGCGGGCGAGCCTGCGCATGGTCAGATCGGCGATGCCGTAGTCGTCGAGGAGCTGGGTGGCCTTGTCGACCACGTCGCGTCGGTGCAGTTGCACCCCTGTAGCCTAAACACTGTTCAAGTTCACCCACGCAGGAGGAGTACCGAGTGACGCTGTCGACTATTGACGACACCGGGATCGCCGACCTGTTGGGTCTGGCGCGGGAGCAGGTGCTCGAACGCGGCGAAGGGTTCAACCAGGACCAGGTCCTGCGGGTGCTGCAACTGCCCGACGACCGACTCGAAGAGCTCCTGGCGCTGGCCCACGAGGTCCGGATGCGCTGGTGCGGCCCGGAAGTCGAGGTCGAGGGCATCATCAGCCTGAAGACCGGCGGTTGCCCCGAGGACTGCCA
>JAVRPF010000327.1:0-2985 GCA_032162385.1 Mycobacterium sp. | reverse complement strand
ACGTCGGTACCGTCGGCGGCCCAGTTCAGTGCAATCGGCTCGGAGAAGTCGCGTTTGGCGGCCATGAACGGCAGCCGGCGGGCGAACTCATCCGGGTCGTCGATCAATTCGGTGCCGGCGAACAGCGGGTTGGGGGCCAATGCCCGCTGGCGCCGCCGCAGATAGTCGACCCCGTGCGCGCCGTGCACGAAACTGACGTGCGGGACGGAGTTCAGGAAGCTTCGATCGGTGAGGATGCCGTTCTCGACGGCGTAGGCCCAGAACTGGCGGGTGACCTGGAATTGCTCGTTGATGAAGACCGCTTTGGTGATGTCGATCGAACCGTCGGCGTTCTGCGGGGTGTAGTTCAGCTCGCACAGTGCGGAATGCCCGGTGCCGGCGTTGTTCCACGGACTGCTGCTTTCCGCGGCGACGGCGTCCAGCCGCTCGATCAGCGTGATCGACCAGTCCGGCTCCAGCCGCCGCAGCAACGCACCCAGGGTGGCGCTCATGATGCCTGCGCCGACCAGCACGACGTCGGTGCGCGCCGTCCCAGAGTCTGCCACCGGAGCGTTGGTCCTTTCCTTGGCTGTGCCGGTCATCAGGCTATCCCGGCCAGCATCGCCGAAACGACCTGGACCGGCATGGACCAGCAAAAGCTTTCGCCACGCTAAGCTGGCCGGGTGACTGGCTGGGTGCCGGACGTCCTGCCTGGCTGCTGGCAGTACACCATCCCGTTGGGCCCCGATCCCGCGGGCGAGGGCGACATCGTCGCAACCCTGATCCGGCGCGGCCCGGAAACCGGTCTCGAGCACGCGGTCCTGGCGGTCCATGGTTACACCGACTACTTCTTCAACACCGCGCTGGCCGATCACTTCGCCAACCGCGGTTTCACCTTCTATGCGTTGGACCTGCAGAAGTGCGGCCGGTCGCGGCGCGACGGCCAGACCCCGCACTTCATCACCGATCTCGCCCAGTACGACACCGAACTTGAACGCGCCCTTGCCGTCATCGGCGAGCAGGCCCGTCCCGTCGAAGTTCTGATGTACGGCCACTCCGCCGGCGGTCTGATCGTGCCGTTGTGGCTGGACCGCTTGCGCCGGCGCAACGCCAAAGCACACGCCGGCATCGGTGGTCTGATCCTCAACAGCCCGTTCCTGGATCTGCATGGCCCGGCGATCCTGCGCAGGGGAATGACCTCGGCGATGATCGCCGGCCTGTCGCGAGTGCGTTCCAAAGGCGTGGTCCGGTCGCCCAGTAAGGGCGGTTACGGCACCAGCCTGCACCGCGACTACGGCGGCGAGTTCGACTACGACCTGCAGTGGAAACCGTTGGGCGGCTTCCCCATCACCGTGGGGTGGTTGCACGCCGTGCGCCGCGGCCAGGCCCGGTTACACCGGGGCCTCGACGTCGGTGTGCCCAACCTGATCCTGCGGTCGGACCACAGTGTGCGCGAAACCACCGACCCGAGTTCTATGCAACGTGGCGACGCCGTTCTGGACGTCACCCAGATCGCCAGGTGGGCGGGCTGTATCGGGAACCGCAGTGCCATGGTTCCGGTGGCCGACGCCAAACACGATGTGTTTTTGTCGCTGCAGGAGCCTCGCGAGGTCGCTTATCGGGAACTGGATCTCTGGCTGGACCGCTACCTGCACACCGACAACACCGACGCCTCGGCATCGTTCGGAAAGGGGTGACGGCGTGGAAACCTACGACGTCGCGATCATCGGAACCGGTTCGGGCAATAGCATTCTCGATGATCGACATGCCGACAAGCGGGTGGCGCTCTGCGAACACGGCACCTTCGGTGGTACTTGCCTCAACGTCGGGTGCATCCCGACCAAGATGTTCGTCTACGCCGCCGAAGTCGCCCAGACGATCCGGGAGGCGGCGCGCTACGGCGTCGATGCACGCATCGACCGGGTGCGCTGGGACGACATCGTCTCCCGCGTCTTCGGACGGATCGATCCAATCGGACTCAGCGGTGAGGATTATCGGAGCTCCGCACCCAATATCGACGTGTACCAACAGCACACCCGGTTCGGACCGGTTCAGGCCGACGGACGCTATCTGCTGCGCACCGACGCCGGCGAAGAATTCACTGCCGATCAGGTGGTGATCGCCGCGGGTTCGCGGCCGACGGTTCCGCCGGCGATCCTCGCATCCGACCTCGATTACCACACCAGCGACACCGTCATGCGAATCGCGGAGTTGCCCGAGCATCTGGTGATTATCGGAAGTGGCTTCGTGGCAGCTGAATTCGCGCACATCTTCTCCTCGCTCGGTGTCCGGGTCACCCTAGTGATCCGTGGCGCCACGCTGCTGCGGCGCTATGACGACACCCTCTGCCGGCGGTTCACCCGCATCGCCTCATCCAAATGGGAACTGCGCACCCACCGCAACGTCGTGGGCGGCACCAACCGCGATTCGGGCATCGCACTCGAGCTCGACGACGGTTCGACATTGAACGCCGACCTCCTGCTGGTGGCCACCGGTCGGTTGTCCAACGCCGATCTGCTGGACGCCGGGCAGGCCGGGGTCGATGTCGAGGATGGCCGGGTGGTCGTCGACGAATACCAACGGACCTCCGCCCGTGGCGTTTTCGCGCTCGGCGACGTCTCGTCGCCGCATATGCTCAAGCACGTCGCCAACCACGAAGCGCGCGTCGTGCAGCACAATCTGCTCTGCGACTGGGAAGACACCGAATCGATGACCGTGACCGACCACCGGTTCGTACCATCGGCGGTGTTCACCGATCCTCAGCTGGCAGCGGTGGGATTGACCGAAAACCAAGCCATTGCACGAGGATTCGACATCTCGGTGGCAATAGAAAAGTATAGCCACGTGGCCTACGGGTGGGCGATGGAAGACACCACCGGGATCGTCAAGCTGATCGCCGAGCGTGGCACCGGCCGCTTGCTGGGCGCGCACTTCATGGGACACGAGGCATCGATGCTGATTCAGCCGCTGATTCAGGCGATGAGCTTCGGACTCACCGCCCGTGAG
>JAVRPF010000326.1:0-9144 GCA_032162385.1 Mycobacterium sp. | reverse complement strand
CGGCCTACCGACGTTCACCGAAACCAGTCTCGCCACCTAGAGGCTCCCTCCCGACGGCATCGCCTAGGGTAGCGGTTCGCCGCCGTCGATCTTCAACGTCACTCCGGTCAGGAACGCGTTGGTCATCGCGAACAGCACGGCATTGGCGACATCCTCGGGGGTCCCGATGCCCGGCGCACCGGGTTATTGTCCCCGACGAGCTCGAAGTAGGCACACTTTCCCGCCTCGCCCATGGAGTCCCACGCGCGTGTCGATGACCCCTGGTGAGATGGCGTTGACCCGGATGGGTGCGAGTTCGACCGCCAGTGAGCGGGTGAGGAAATCCACGGCGCCGTTGCTGATGGCAACGCCGAGGTAGCCGACGTTGACCTTGAATGCGTTGACGCCGGAGAACAGCACCAAGGAACCACCTGGCCTCAGCTGGGACGCAAAGTCTTTGGCCCACCGGCGGCAACCTGTTCACGCCGGGAGTGTTTGCGCCCCGGCGCAGGCGGTGACGCCCGGCCAACATCCGGGGATCAACGGCGTGTCCGAGTCCTGGTTAGCCGTACATCGGCGTCACCGTCACGCGGTCACCCCAGCGTGACGACGACCTTGCCCTTGGCCGTGCGCTCTTCGAGCGAGGCGATGGCCTCGGCGGCGCGCTCCAGGGGATAGACGACGGGCTCGGGGGCGGTCACCGCTCCCGATGCCAGCAGCGGCTCCAGCTCCGCCCACTGCTCGGTCAGATAGCCGGGATGCGTTGCGGCCCAAGCACCCCAGCCGACGCCGACAGCGTCCACATTGTTGAGCAGCAGCCGGTTGACCTTGACCGTGGGGATCTCGCCGCCGGTGAAACCGACCACCAGCATCCGACCGCCGGGAGCCAGCGAGCGCAACGAATCGGTGAACCGGTCACCGCCGACCGGGTCGACGACGACGTCCACCCCGCGCCCGCCGGTGAGCTCCTTGACCGAGTCCTTGAATCCGTCGGCCAGCACCACGTCGGTGGCGCCCGCCGCCCGCGCGACCTCGGCCTTGTCCTCGGTGCTGACGACCGCGATGGTGCGCGACGCGCCGAAGGCCGTGGCCAGCCGTAGCGTCGAGGTGCCGACGCCCCCGGCGGCGCCGTGCACCAATACCGATTCGCCCGGCGCGAGCCTACCGCGGGTTCGCAGGGCGCAGTGCACGGTCAGGTCGTTGAACAAGAGGCCCGCACCTGCCTCGAACGACACCGAATCGGGCAGTTTGAACACCCGATCCGGCGGCACCGCAACAACTTCCGCCATCGCTCCGTTCAGCATCGTCAGCGCCGCAACCCGGTCACCGGCCGCGACGTGGGCGTCCGTCGGGGCGCTGCGCACCACTCCGGCGATCTCGGCGCCCGGCACGTACGGCAGCTCGGGACGGTGCTGGTAGAGGCCGCGAGTCTGCAGTGCGTCGGGAAATGCCACGCCGGCCGCGTGGACGTCGATCAGCACGGCGTCGGTGTCCGTCGGTTCGTCGATCTCGACCAACTCCGCGGCTCCTGGTCCGTCGAGCCGGGCGATCTGTATGGCGCGCATGTGTGGCCTTTCCGTCCGGCCTTGCTCGATGCTTCCCAAGTAGGCCAGCACCATTTAACATCCCCGGGTGATCGACGCACGCGCCGCGGTCCTGCACGAGCTGGGTGGCGACCCCCGGCTCACCGAGGTCACGATCCGTCCTCCGGTCGACGACGAGGTGCTGGTCCGCATCGACGCCGTCGGCATCTGCCACACCGACGTGAGCGTGGCCGCGCGGTGGCCCGCCAAGCGGCTGCCGATGGTGTTCGGGCACGAGGGCGCGGGCACGGTCGTCGCCGCCGGACCGCGGGCGAGCGCGGCCGAGGGCCAGCAGGTGGTGCTGACGTTCGCCAGCTGCGGTCGGTGCGTCAACTGCGTCGACGGCAGGCCGGCCTACTGCGACGGCTCGACCGATCTGAACCTGCGCGGCGACCGCGGCGACGAGGCCAGCGCCCTGCGCATGGACGGCGAACCCATCACCGGCGGCTTCTTCGGCCAGTCCAGCTTCGCCACCCACGCCCTGGCCCGGCCCGCCAACACCGTGGTCCTGACCACGGCGCTCGCGCCCGAGCTCGCGGCACCGCTTGGCTGCAGTGTGCAGACCGGAGTCGGCACCGTGCTGCACGCGTTGTCGGCCGGGCCGGATGACGCGCTGGTCGTCTTCGGTGCCGGTGCGGTGGGGCTGTCGGCGGTGATGGGCGCGCACATTGCGGGCTGCCGCGCGATCGTCGCGGTCGATCCGGTGCCCGAACGGCGGGCGCTGGCTACCGATCTGGGCGCCACCGGGGCGTCGACCCCGAGCCGCGGGACGCGGCTGCGGCGATCGGCGATCTCACCGGGGGAGGGCCAACCCTCGCGGTGGACACCACGGCACTTCCCCCGGTCATCGCGACCGCGCTGACGGTGTTGCGGTCGTGCGGGACGCTGGCGCTCGTCGGGCTCGGCGCGCTGACCTCGGAGTTGCCCGTCGGGCTGATCCTGGCGAAGGGGTTGCGGGTGCGCGGCGTCGTCGAGGGTGACAGCGACCCGCACACCTTCATCCCTCGCCTGGCAGAGCTGTGCCTGAGCGGTGAGCTGCCGGTCGACAAACTCGTCACCACCTTCGATCTGACCTCCTTCGACCAGGCGTGGGCGGCCGCCAAGGCGGGACGGGTGATCAAGCCAGTGCTACTGACCGGGAGGTAAACCGCCAATCCCGGCAGCGTTGCCGGTACCGATCGGAGCAGCGATGAGCGCTTGCGCGAAGAGCAGACAGCAACGATGAGCAGTCGCCTACGGCGTTATGCACCGGCCGACGCCCTGACGCGCGGGCGCGTCATCGACGTCCGTTCCGCCGACGGCATCCGGTTGCACACCGAGGTCTTCGGACCCGAACACGGCTACCCGATCGTGCTGGCCCACGGCATCACCAGCGCGATCCGCCTCTGGGCCAACCAGATCGCCGACCTCTCCACCGACTACCGGGTCATCGCCTACGACCACCGCGGCCACGGGTGCAGCGGCGTCCCACCCCGGCGGGGGAACCCCAGCAACTACAGCCTGGATTTCCTGGCGGCCGACCTGGACGCCGTACTGGACGCCACCTTGGCCGTCGGAGAGCGCGCCGTCATCGCCGGGCACTCGATGGGTGGCATCGCGATCACGTCGTGGGCGCAGCGCTATCCCCAGCGGGTTTCGCAGTGCGCCGACGCCGTCGCGCTGATCAACACCACGACGGGTGACTTGCTGCGCAACGTGCAGTTCCTGCCCGTGCCGCGCCCACTGTCCGGCAGCCGGGTGGCGGCCGCGGGGATACTGCTCAAGCGACTCGGTGCGGCGCCGATGGTGCCCGGCTCGATCCAGCAGAGCCGGCGATTCGTCGCCGCACTGGCGGTAGGACGCGACGCCGACCCCGCGATCGTGGACTTCGTGTTCGAACTCTTCGCCACCACCCCGGCCGCCGGTCGTGGCGGCTGGGCCCGCGCGTTGGTCGACTCGCTCGGCCCGAAGCACATCGGGCTGGCCAACCTCACCGTGCCCACGCTGGTCATCGGCAGCCGCAAGGACCGCCTGCTGCCCATCGGCGCGTCCCGCCGAATCGCCGCGCACGCGCCGAACCTCGCCTCCTTCGTCGAACTGACCGGCGGCCATTGCGCGATTCTGGAACGCCCGGACGAGGTCAACCGCCAGTTAAGGGCACTGGTCGAGTCGGTGCGCCAGGAGCGGCGGATCAGCTCCTAGGTGGCCAAGTAGGCGTCGACCTCGGCTGCCGCGCGGTGCCCTGACCGGACAGCCCCGTCGAGGAAGCCGGTCCACTGGTCGGCCGTCTCGGTGCCTGCCCAGAAGATGCCATCGGCCGGTTCGCGCAGCCATGGCCCGTAGGCCGTCCACGATCCGGGTGGGACGGCGGCGGTCGGGCCGCCGGGCGCGAATCGTTCGGCGCCCCAACAGTGATCGGCGTAGTCGATCGGATGCAGCGCCGCGTCGCCGAACAGGGCGGCGAAGCACCCCAACGCAGCCTCGCGCCTCGCCTCGGCGGGCAACGGGTCGAACGTGCGGGCGTCGGTGAACCCCAGCAGGATGCCAGGGGCGCCGTCGCCCGGGCTGACGTCGAATGTGATGAACACCGGCCCTTCGTCGGACAGCGCCTCACCCGAGTGGCCGTCGGCGCGCCAGAACGGGGTGTCGTATGCGGCGTACGCCTTGCTGAGGTTGCCCTGCGGCCAGTGCCTCGCCAATTCCGAATAGCCTTCCGGCAGTGCGGGTTCGAATTCGATCATGCTGCGGTGTGCGGGCGGGATCGCCACCACCACCGCCTTGGCGGGCGCCGCCCCGGCCGCGGTGTGCACGACCAGCGTGCCGTCGGCAGCGCGGGCGATGCGTTCCACCACGGCGCCGATCCTCACCCGGTCGCCGAGCTCATCGGCCATCCGCAGCGCGATCTGCTGGGTGCCTGCCGGGAAGCGGTCCTGCTGGGCGCCGCCCTCGACATCGAGCATGGGGCCGATTCCGCCCGCCGCCTTGAGGTAGTGCACCGCGTGCAGCATCGACACCTCGTCGGGCTCGCAGCCCCACGTCACCCGCGCCGTGATCGCCATCAGGTCCCGCGTCGACGCGCCGGCGTGCACGGAGCGCAGCCAGGCGCCAAAGGACTGGTCGTCCAGGCGGTGCGCCACCGGTGGCGACCACGGGTCCGCCAGCGGAATCTGGCGGGCCAGTCGTTCGAAGCGCCACTGGATTCGCGACACGTCGAGCAGTTCCAGGATCGACAGTTTCGGGATGGTGCTGCGGTACGAACGGACCCGGCCGCGCCAGCGGATCAGGTTCTTGCCCTGGTTGTAGGTGGGCACCGTCTTGCAGTCCAGTTCCGCGGCGAGCTTGAGCACCTCGTCCTGGGTCGGTCCGACGAACGTGGCGCCGAAATCCACCGGCACACCCGCGATCGTCGTCGTATACGACCGGCCGCCGACCCGGTCGCGGCCCTCGAGCACCACCACGTCGTGTCCCAGCCCGGTCAGCACGCGTGCGGTCGTTAGTCCGGCGAAGCCTGCACCCACCACCACGACGTCGGTCATCGGTCCAGTCTGGCGACTTCGGCGCGCTCGCGTGCGCACATCGTTGACGTACTGCATACCTGAGCACCTAGGGTGGTGGTACGCAGCAGGACCACGAAAAAAAGAGGAGGTTCTCCATGGATGCGAACCAGCACGAGGTCGAGGCCGTCGAAGTATCAGACGTACTCATCATCGGCGCAGGCATCTCCGGCATCGGCGCGGCCTATCGCATCCACGAGAAGAATCCGCAGCTCAGCTACACCCTCCTGGAGCGTCGCGAGCGGATCGGCGGCACCTGGGACCTGTTCCGCTACCCGGGCATCCGCTCCGACAGCGACATCTTCACGCTCAGCTTTCCGTTCGAGCCGTGGACCCGGCCCGAGAACGTCGCCGACGGCGCGGACATCCGCGACTACCTGACCGACACCGCGCGCAAGCACGGCATCGATCAGCACATCCGTTTCAACACCCGAGTGCAGTCGGCGGAGTGGGACTCGACCACCGACACCTGGACGGTGCGCACGGAACAGTACGGCCCCGACGGTCGGGCCGAGAAGCTCTACCGTGGCCGCTTCCTGTTCTGCGGCACCGGCTACTACAACTACGACGAGCCCTACTCGCCGGAGTTTCCCGGCATCGAGCAGTTCGGCGGCGACGTGGTGCACCCGCAGTACTGGCCCGAGTCGCTCGACTACACCGATAAGAGGGTGGTCGTCATCGGCAGTGGCGCGACGGCGATCAGCCTGATCCCTGCGCTGGCGCAGAAGGCAGCGAAGGTGACGATGCTGCAGCGCTCGCCGACCTACATGATGTCGATGCCGCGGATCGACCCGATGGTGCAGGCCATTCGGAAGGTGTTGCCGCGCAAGCTGTCGCATTCCGTGGTGCGGCTCCGCAATGCGCTCTTCCACGTCTCGATGTATTTCCTGTTCCGCAAGGCCCCGAAGTTCGCTCGGTGGCTGATCCGGAACCGAACGATCGCCGCCCTGCCCGAGGGTTACGCCGTCGACGTGCACTTCAAGCCGCGCTACAACCCGTGGGACCAACGCCTGTGTCTGGTCCTCGACCACGATCTGTTCGAGCACATCGGCGACGGCCGTGCCGAGGTGGTGACCGACCAGGTCGACTACGTCGACGCCACCGGCATCGTGCTGAAGTCGGGCGACCGGATCGACGCCGACGTCATCGTCACTGCGACGGGCCTTCAACTGCAGGCGCTGGGCGGCATGTCGGTCAGCATCGACGGCACGGAGATCAAGCCCAATGACCGGTTCGTCTACAAGGAGTACCTGCTCGAGGATGTGCCGAACATGGCGTGGTGCATCGGCTACACCAACGCGTCGTGGACGTTGCGGGCGGACATGACCGCGCGTGCGGTGGCGAAGCTGTTGGCCTACATGGAATCTCGCGGCTACACGCACGCCTACCCGCATCTTGGCGAAGTCCCGATGAAGGAAAAACCGACCTTCGATCTGGACGCCGGCTACGTCCAGCGCTCGCCGCACGCGCTGCCGCGCTCCGGCACCCGGCGGCCCTGGCACGTTCGGCACAACTACCTGCTGGACGTCGTCGACCACCGCTTCGACCGGATCGAGGAGTCGATGGTGTTTGGCCGCGTGTCCGTCCCGGCCGTGCAGTCCGCCTGAGTTACGGCGTCTTCAGACTCGCGCCCGTTCCGAGCAATTGGGTGGCGGACAGCCCGAACGTGGCCTTGAAGCGGTCGGCGAGGTGCGACGGGCTGGCGAAACCAGAATCCACCGCGGCGGTCGTCAAGTTCTTCCCCGCGGCGATGGCCGTCCCGGCAGCCACCAGCCGAACCCAGAGCCGATAACGACGCAGACTCGTCCCGGCCTCGTCGCGGAACAAGTGCAGAAACCGCGACTCGGACAGTCCTGCCTCCGCGGCCAGTTCCCGCGACGACACCGCCGTGGCCGGGTCCGCGCGAATCCGGCGGGCGGCGAACACGATGCGGGGATCGATGACGCGCTCGGCCGCCGGCGCGGCCAAATCCAGCCAGCGGCAGGCGCTTTGGTCGTCCTCCGGGGTGAACAAGAGCCGGTCCTCGGCGGCGTGGTGAACGCCGATGCCGTCGACCCACTGGCTGAACCCATGGCGGCACGAGTCCGCCCGATCAGACGTAGGTTCTAGGTAGCAGGACACCAGCCGGCCGCCGTGGCAGATGAGTTGATGGGTCAGTCGCGGCGGGATGAGCACGCTGTGCGCGTCGCGTGTCGTTCCGTCGGGGGTCGCCACCGTGAGCGGCCGGTCGACGCCGACGGCCAAGCACCACACGGATCCCGAATGCGGCGCCAGATTCAGGCTCGGACCGGCGTAGAGCGCTTGGCCCGGCCACAGCCAGATCGACGAGCAGCAGGTTTGTGGAAGCGGCGACGCCATCTCTAAGACCATTCTGGCCTCCTACGTGAGCTGAGACAGGAGGCTACCGTGGCCAGCGCCGTCGACACAGCGGTCATCGCCGTCATAGGTGTGTTCTTCCTCGGCATGGGCATGTATGCACTCGCCGCGCCCGCGATGCTGGTGCGGCCGTTCGGCATCGCCCTCGAGCAATGCACGTCGCGGGCGGAGGTGCGCGCCGTCTCGGCGGATACGGCCTGGCGATGGCTGCGGTGCTGGCGTACGCGGCCATTGACGCCGGCTCCAATCGAACCGGGATCGTGCTTACCGCTACTTGCGATTTCGGCGCTCCAACCCGCGCTCAGCGCGGGTTAGCGCGCCCAAGTCGCGAACGAATCGGTCGGATGCTGCCAACCGGCGATCAATTGCTGCCACCGGAATTAAACCTCTGACCTGCTGGTTTGAGTAGTCAGATCGGCGAGGAAGACCTCCCGCCGACAGACCGAGAACATCAGAGAAGCAGACAGAAGAGGGATCATCATGAAGAAGTCGGTATTCGCGACCCTCGCGGGCATCACCGCCACCGGTTTCGCCGCCGCCCTGTTCGGCTTGGCCGCCCCCGCCAACGCGGGCATTGACCACCAGCAGTGGATCAACGACATCCAGCATCACGCCGTCGTCGGCTCGGCCACCTCGACCGTGGGCAATGGCCGCTGACCCACCCACCAAGAAGGGGCACCCATCAATTGGGTGTCCCTTCTTCGTGAGCCCAAGTCGCTAATCCGCGACGGTCAGCCAGTCGGCGAAGCCCGACGGGTCGTGCCGGCCCAGCGCGCCGTGCTCGAACAAGCCCCAGCCCTCGACGGAGGTGCCGTTGCCTTCCGTGCACACCGCCCGCCCGACGTGGTCGATCACCCCGAAGCCAGCCCGGCCGACGATGGCCGGGTCGGTCATGTCGTAGGTCAGGCGCTCGGTGAACTTGTCGCCCTTCCACATCCCGTGGACCCAGTCGGAGTCGCCGCCGTAGCCGCCGCCGACGTGGATGGGCACCGGCAGTTTGGATTCCACGTCGAAGTGCACCGGCGAGCCGTCGAGCGCCGTGGCGTCGATGGTCGCCCCGGTCGGGATCCGGGTGCCGGAGCGGTAGTGGATCTTGACCCGCGGCCAGCCCAATTGCTCGACCCGGCCGTCCTTCCAGATCCGCGTGCAGTCGTTCAGCGAGCGGAAGCCGCTGGGCTCCTCCTGGATGATGACGACGATCGAGAAGTCGTCGAATGCCATCGGCACGTAGAGCCACCACATGCCCTCGAACGGCGGATCGGCTGGCCGCCCAGCGGGTTCGGCCTCACCGATCGGCCGGATACCCCAGGACCGATCACGCGAACCGATCCATACCGACGGATCGACGGTGATCTCCTCACCGTCGATCGCGATGCGCCCGCTCCATGACCCCAATTGCGCGAACCGCTGAGCGTTCAGCGTCACTCGGTTGCCCGCACGCAGGATGTGGGGTTGTTCCTGGACGACGTCGAACAATCCGTTCCAGGTCAGGTCGGCGGCGATGCCCTCGGTCTCGTCGAGCACGATTCGCAGCCTGTGCAGCGGCTCGTCGACCTCGACGCGGTACCTCAGGACGTGTTGATTGAGCCGGTCGGAGTCGATGGCATCGGACAGGTGCACCGCGGTCTGGACGTCGCCCCGCCGTACTAGGAAGAAGGCGTCCTTCACCCCGA
>JAVRPF010000325.1:0-7923 GCA_032162385.1 Mycobacterium sp. | reverse complement strand
CAGGTTGGCGCCGTTGCGGCGCATGCGCGCGGCCAGATGATCGAGACGGAACAGGCTCTCCAGCCGTTCGGGGTCCTCTTCGTTGCGTTCCAGACGGTCGATGAGCGTCAGCTGCTGGTCGACCAGCGAGCGGCTGCGCCGGGACAGCGTCTCGAACATGTCGCCCACCTGCAGCTGCAGCCTGGCCTGCTCACCGGCGAGCAGCACGGCCTGTTCGTGCAACTCGTCGACGGCGTGCGCGACCTGGCCGACCTCCTCGGTGGTGTGCACGGGCAGCGGCTGTACGGGATCCGCGGGGCCGCCCGCACGGACTCGCTCCAACTCCTGCGCGAGATCCTGGTGGGCGACCTGGAGTGCGCCGTCGCGCAGCTTGCGCAGCGGTCGCACCAAGGTGCGCGCCACCAGCGTCACGATCAGCAAGGCGATCAGGACGGCCGCGCCGACGATCACCGAGTCGCGGATGGCCTCGGTGCGCTTGGCGGCGGCCTGGTCCTCGACACCCGACGTGACGGACGTGGTGGTCGAACGGATGACCTGGGCAGCGATCTCGTTGGTGACCTGCAAGGACTGCGTGAGCTCGGGGTTGTTCACCAGCGGGACCGCCGGATCGGACATCATGGCCATCCGCTTGACCATCTCGGCCTGCAGTTTCTGGGCGTCGGCCGAACCGACCCCGAGTACCTGGCTCATCCCGAACAGCGTCGACGGTTCCGTGCCCGCCAGGGTGATCATCGAGGTGCGCAGTTCGGGCTCGGGAATCTCGCCACCGAGGTTCACCAGCAGCTGCTGCATCATCATCTGGCCGCGGGCGCCGATCGCGCGGGACAGCCCCAGCGTCTCGGCCCGGATCTTCTCGTCGTCGACGCGCACCGATCCGTTGATCACGTCCTCGGCGGTGAGCAGGATCGGCGCGTAGGTGGTGACCCTGTCGCGCAGACCGATGCCGTTGGCCGTGACCTTGTCCAACAGCGCCTGCCCGCCCTGCAGCAGCGCGGTGACGCCCTTGCCAACGTCCGGCACGACGGCCGTGTCGCCAAGACGGCTCTGCAGGTTCTGCTTACTGGAGTCGAAGGCGGTGAGCGCGGTCTGGGCGTCGCCGCCGGTGGAGTTCGCCAGCAGAGCGCCCTCGAGGGTGGCCATGTAGTCCTCGATAGCCGGGACCATCTCGGCGCGGTCGGCGGCCAGGCGAAGGTCGGCGGCGTCGGTCCAACCCGAGTAGACGCGCAACCCACCGAAAGTGCCCGCCAAAAGGAGCGGCACCAAAACGATCGCAAACACTTTCCATCGAACGGGCCAATTGCTCACCGACCATCGCGACGGCCGCTTCGCAGGTGGTGGCACATTGCTCCTGAATTCGACTGCGCCACCGGACTGTGGTTGCTGCGCAAACGCAGTCATTGCGGCCCGACCGTACTACCGGCCGCTGGTCGGCACTTCATCGATCGCGCATGGGTCATAAGGTTTCCTACTGCTCTTTGCCCAAACGTGGGCAGGCGTGGTCCGCCCGGCAATTGGTCGAGTATGACAGCGATCAGCACCCGTTTCCACAATTCTTACTGAACAGACAGAGTCGTGACCCAGGTGTTGCGAAGTCCTGTGCTATGCGAGCAAATGGCGCTCGCAGGTTCCCAAGCTACGCATCGCGAGCGCACGGCGGTAAATCCGGGCATGCGCTAACGGGCGGGAGCGACGAAGAGCTGCTGACGGAGGCGCGGGCCTCCCTGACCGCTGAAGAAGCCTTCCATTGTTCATGTCGCCGTCCAACTACTTCGGGGACGACGAAGTAGACCCGGCTGGCGCACTCACGTCGGCAGCGACGGTGGCCCAGAGCTGACCATCGCGATCGAGAATTAGCATTGCCACCACCCGCGCCAATGGGCGTTCTAGCACCTGAGCCTGCCGAGCAATTGAGCAGGCGATGGAGCCCTTACCACTTTCATTGTTTTGCAAGGGATTTGGTGTAGCGCGGGCAGTTGTCACTCGGCGAGGACTAGCCTCTGTGAGTGAAACTTGAGAATGGTACGCCCCGATGGCGCCCGCCAGATCGAGGCGCACGACGCGAGCGCTGGACCACGATTGGGTCCCGCCTCGTCCGTACGACCGGATCTGCGCTGTTGGCCGGGGTCCTGGTGGCAGCTTGCGGCACGGCCGAGACCTCGGCCCCGTTGTCGGGCACTTCGGTTCCCACCAGCGGTGACTTCGCCGGCCTGATCGACATCGGCGCGGGACGCACCATGCACCTCGAATGCAGTGGAACCGGCTCGCCGACCGTCGTGCTCATCGCCGGCAATCTATCTGCCGGTGACGGCTGGAGATACAGCGGCGGGTCGCAGACCGATGAGGACGACCCACCGACGCAGAACGACGCGGCCGTCTACCCGACGACTGCGAACTTCACCCGGGTCTGCGCGTACGACCGACCCGGAACCCAAATGGAGGACGGCGCTGCAGGCCGATCATCGACGGTCAAGCAGCCAACGACGGTGCAGGGCGACGCGGCGGATCTTCACACCCTGTTGACCGCCGCCGGGATCCATGGGCCCTATGTGCTGGTCGGCCACTCCTTGGGCGGGTTCATCGCAACCATCTACGCCAGGACCTTCCCCGGCGAGGTGACCGGCATCGTCCTTATCGACGCCGCCTCCGAGTACCTGGAGACGACGCTGGGCCCGGCAGCGTTCTCGCAGTGGGCCAAGGCCTTCACGACGATCCAGCCGGATCCCGATGGGGAAGCCCCCGACCTGATTGCCGGCACGGAGGCGATCAACGCCCTCGCTCCGTTGCCCGCGATGCCGGCGTCGGTGCTCACCGCCGAGCCGTGGCCGTTCGCCTTTCCCAGCGGGGACGGGCAGCCGAAACGGGACCACTGGCCACAATGGTTCGAAGCCCAAGAGATGCTCGCTACGTCGCTCAACGCCACCCACATCACGCAGACCGACAGCGGTCACAACATCTACGTCGAGAACGCCGAACTGGTGAACCAGCAGATCTGTGCCGTGATCAGACCGGCCAAGGACTGTTGAGACCGGCTCTGCCGGCTGGGTCGGCACACAGTCGTCGTACCGGGAAAGGCCGCGTGTCTTGTTCAAGGTGATGTTCTACTCGCCGCGTATCGCACCCAACACCGGCAATGCGATCCGGATGGCCGCGGTCACCGGATGCGAATTGCATCTGGTCGAACCGCTGGGATTCGACCTGTCCGAACCCAAGTTGCGGCGCGCCGGCTTGGACTACCACGACCTGGCGTCGGTGACCGTGCACGCCGATCTGCCGAGCGCCTGGGCGGCGGTATCGCCTGCCAGGGTGTTCGCGTTCACCGCGCACGCCGAGTCGTCCTTCGCCGACGTGGACTACCGCCCGGGTGACGTGTTGTTGTTCGGTCCGGAACCCACCGGACTTGACGCCACGACGTTGGCCGATCCGCACGTCACTAGGCAGGTACGCATTCCGATGCTGGCCGGTCGGCGGTCGTTGAATCTGTCCAGCGCCGCCACGGTCGCCGTGTACGAGGCGTGGCGCCAGCAGGGATTCGCCGGGGCAGTCTAGTCCGTCAATCGTGTGCGCCAGAACGTCGTCCAGCCAGTCGAAGATCACCTGGTGGGCGCGTCCCATCGCGCCCATGTGGCAATGTTCGCCTGCGCCGTCGGACTCGCGCAGGGTGACCAGGGTGGTCCCGGCCAGCGCAGTGTCGAAGTCGTGGATGCCGTCGTCCAGGATCAGGGCGGCGACGCGGTCGTCGAAGGCGGCGGCGCGGGCGACCAGGAAACCGCCGAGGCTGTAGCCGAAGAGAGCGATTCGCCCCGGTTCGATCTCGGGGCGGGTCAGCGCGAAGTCGATCACCGGCGTGATGACTGCTTCGCAGTCGTGCCGGAACACCAGCCGCTGTTCACACAGCGCAGCGCCCTGCCCAGGACCGTCGAAGGCCAGCACGTTGTAGCCCCGGGCCAGCGCGGCGGCCACGATCGCGAAGTAGGACTCCTCGAGCGTGGAGTCGTAACCGCTGTTGTAGACCACGGTCGGCCTTGGGGCGCCCGAGTCGTCGACGAGGTAGAGATAGCCGGGCAGCGTGGTGTCCTCGTACGGGATCGCAATCTCCTCAGCGGTGCAGTCGAACAGCCCGATCGCGGTCAGGAACGTGTCGTCGACCGGCGCGAGAGTTCGGCGACCTCGGGGTCGCTCCAGGGGTCGTCGCGACGGTAGAACTCCGCGGTGCGGTAGTAGTTCGAGGCGCGCAACAACGCCTCGCGCGCACTCGCCGGGTGCCCGCCTTCGAGCGAATCGCGCCCGAGCGCCTCCACCCGTTGCGCGGTCCCCTTCCACTCCCGGTGCCATACGGCCCGTCTCCGTCCGGGATCGCGCGGGCGGTGACGAGCACTTCGCCCAGGTCGGCGCCGCCATAGTTGGCGAACCCCGCCGCGCGCAGGGCCTCGAAGGAGAACGACTCATCGTCGAACAGGAACTTCATGGTTACTGAGGCGCATGACGACCACGCCGGCGCCCGCCGCCGAACCTCGGGTGGTCCGGTCCTGCAGGACGACGTGACCGCGGCCATCGAGTCGGCGTTCTTCGCCGAACTGGCCGAGGTGGGCTATGGGCGTCTTTCGATCGACGCGGTCGCCAAACGGGCCGCGGTGGGCAAGGCGGCGGTGTACCGGCGCTGGCGGTCGAAGCTCGACATGACGATGGCGCTGGTCTCCAAGACCGCGGTGGCCGCGATCGACGTCCCCGACACCGGCACGCTGCTTGGCGACATCCGCCAGTATCTGCGCAACGGCCGCGACGATCTGGCGCACCCACTGGCCCGTCGTATCGTGCCGGACCTGCTCGCCGAGGCGATCCGGAATCCAGAGCTGTCCAGTGTGCTGGCCGAGACCGTGCGGGAGCCGCGACGAATCAAGGCCACCGAGCTATTCGAGCGGGCCGCCCAGCGCGGCGAGTTGGCCGACGACACCGATCTGGACCCGTCTCTGGACATGCTCGCCGGACCGTTGTACTGGCGGCTCGCGGTGATGCAACTCCCCGTCGGCGACGACTACTGCGACCAGCTGGCCGACCGCATCGTCGCCACCATCGCCGGCGGCTAGTTCACCAGGCGTTCCAGTGCGCGAACTGCTCGGCGGGCAGGCGCTTGGCCCGCCGGAAATCGGTGCCCTTGGTATAGGCGATCGGGAACAGCCCGCCCTGGGCGTACTTGTCGAACGGGATGCCGAGAACTTCGGCGGCCTGCTTCTCGCCGTCACCCATCAGGTGCAGCGTCGTCCACGCCGATCCGAGTCCCTTGGACCGCAGCGCGAGCATGAAGCTCCACGCAGCAGGAAGCAGCGACCCCCAGAAGCCGGCGCTCATACCCGCGGGCGCACCGTCCGGCCTGCCCTCGAGACACGGGATCAGCATGACCGGAACCTCGTGCAGGTGGTCGTTGAGGTACTTCGCGGAGTCGACCACCAACGGTGTGCGCTCGTCGCGGATGTCGCCGTAGGTCGGCTTCTCCTGTTCGAGGTAGGGCGTGGCCGCCGTGCGGTAGATGTCGGCCAGCGCCTTCTTCTTCTCGGGGTCGTCGACGAAGACGAACTGCCAGCCCTGAGCGTTCGACCCCGTCGGCGCTTGCAACGCCAGTTCGAGACACTCCAGCAGAACCTCGTGCGGCACCGGCTTATCGAAGTCGAGCCGTTTGCGGACCGAACGGGTAGTGGTCAGAAGTTCGTCGACAGACAGGTTCAGAGTCACCATTCGAGGCTACATTCGCGTTCATGAGTGCTCAGCTGACATCAGAAGTCATCGATCGACTGACCGCCGACTACTACGGCTGGCTCACCACCGTCGCGAAATCCGGCCAGGCCGTGCCAAGGCTGATCTGGTACTACTTCGACGGCGCCGCCCTGTTCATCTACTCGGTGCCCGACGCCGCGAAGGTCGCACACATCCAGCGCCACCCCCGGGTGAGCCTCAACCTAGACTCCGACGGCAACGGCAGCGGCATCATTGTGATCGGCGGCGAGGCAACCGTCGACGCCACCGGCGTGGACTGCCGCACCGACGAACCGTACTGGGCGAAGTACGGCGAGTCCGCCGACGAATTCGGCTTGACCGAGGCCATGGCGACCTACAGCACCCGGCTCAAGATCGTCATCGACAAGTTCTGGACCACGCCCACCGGCTGACGCCCGCGGGTCTGACGTGAGCAGTCGAGTGTGTCCTCTCACTGGAAGTCCCTCGACTTCGACGCCACCCGCATGTCGAGCTTGCTCATCCGGTCGGCCACGATGGTGACGGCACCGCTGGCGTTCTGCACGATGCCCCGGATCACCAATCCCGACGCCGTCTGCGCCAGCTTGCGGTGCCTGCCCCAAACCCCTCGCGAACACAGCACGTTGACCATCCCGGTCTCGTCCTCCAGGTTCATGAACGTCACGCCCTGAGCCGTCGCGGGCCGCTGCCGATGCGTCACCGCACCGGCGACCAACACCCGGGTGCCGTCCGGCACCGACAGCAGCCGGTCGGCGGGCACGACGCCGATCTCGTCCAGGCGCTCCCGCAGGAACTGGATGGGGTGGCTGTCCGGTGATACGCCGGTGGCCCACACGTCGGCGGCCGCCAGCTCCAATTCGGTCATGCCGGGCAACGCGGGGACGTGCGAGGACGACCCGACGCCCGGTAGCCGGTCCGGCCTGGCGGTGGCGGCGGCACCCGCGGCCCACAGCGCCGCACGCCTGGCGATCCCGAAGCAGCCCAACGCGCCCGCGGTGGCCAGTGCCTCGGTCTGCGGCACGGACAGCTGCACCCTGCCGGTCAGATCGAGTAGGGATGCATACGGCCCGTTGGCCTTTCGCTCGTCGACGATGCTTTCGGCCAACTCGGCGCCGATGTGGCGCACGCTGCCCAGACCCAACCTCACGGAGTTCCCGGCGTCCTCCAACGTGGCGTGCGCCAGGCTGGCGTTCGCGTCGGGCCCGTGTACGACGACACCGTGCCGACGGGCATCGGCGACCAGCGACTGCGGCGAGTAGAAACCCATCGGCTGCGCGCGCAACAACGCCGCGCAGAACACCGCCGGATGGTGCAGCTTGAACCACGACGAGTAGAACACCAGCGAAGCGAAGGACAACGAATGGCTCTCCGGGAAGCCGAAGTTGGCGAAGGCCTCCAGCTTGTCGTAGATCCGGTCGGCCACCTCGCCGGTGATGCCGTGCCGGTTGCGCATGCCGTCGTAGAACCGGTCCCGTAGGCCTCGCATCTTCTCGGTGGACCGCTTGGACCCCATGGCACGGCGCAACTGGTCGGCCTCGGCAGCGGAGAAGCCCGCACAGTCCACCGCCAACTGCATCAGCTGCTCCTGAAAGAGCGGCACTCCCAACGTCTTCCGCAGTGCCTGTTCCATCGATGGGTGGTCGTAGGTCACCGGCTCCAAACCGTTGCGCCTGTTGATGTAGGGGTGCACCGAGTTGCCCTGGATCGGTCCTGGCCGGATCAGGGCGACCTCGACCACCAGGTCGTAGAACACCCGCGGCTTGAGTCTGGGCAGCGTGGCCATCTGCGCGCGCGACTCCACCTGGAACACCCCGACCGAGTCGGCGCGCTGCAGCATCTCGTACACCGCCGGCTCGGAGAGGTCCAGCTTGGCCAGGTCGACCTCGATGCCCTTGTGCTCGGCGATCAGGTCGATGGCGTAGTGCAACGCCGAGAGCATGCCAAGCCCGAGCATGTCGAACTTCACCAATCCGATTGCCGCACAGTCGTCCTTGTCCCACTGCAACACGCTACGGTTCTCCATGCGGGCCCACTCCACCGGGCACACATCGGCGATGGGCCGGTCGCAGATCACCATGCCGCCGGAGTGGATGCCCATGTGCCGGGGCAGATTCTTGATCTGCAACGCCAGATCGATCACCTGCTCCGGGATGTCCTCGACGTCGGGCGAATCCG
>JAVRPF010000324.1:0-2769 GCA_032162385.1 Mycobacterium sp. | reverse complement strand
CGCACGACCCACTGCACGCGCCCACCGAGTAGGTCGGTGGCCTTTCCCTTGCCCTCGTCGCCCCATTGGGCGCCGATGAGGACGATTGCCGGCATGGCATACTCTCCCGCTCAAGTGCGTCAAGACTTTGGTGCAGCCGGTGAGCTACCCTATCCGACCTGATCCCTGCCTGTTTGCGAGGAGCTGAGTTGACCGCAGAAGTCGTCGTGCTGCGCTTCGGCGGGCGGCGCGTTCCGCGGGCCTTGGCGGGTCTGCCCGTCCACGACGTCGGCGCGCCCACCGACGTCGACCCCCTCGCGGGCGCGGGTCGAATGATCGTGGTCGGCGGCCTCGCGGACCTCGGCGTGGTGCTCACGCGGCTGCTGCGCGCCGACCGGTTGGACGTCGAAGTCGGCCTCGTCAACCGTCCGTGGCAGGCCCGTCGCGCACGCATTGCCGGGGCCCGGCGCTTGCCGTTGATCCGCGACGAGACGGGCACCGTCGTCGCCGGGGCCGCCTACTGGTTGCCGCCCGACGAAGCTGCACGGACCATCGCCGGTGAGGGAGTCGTCGACGACACAGTGCTGTTCGACGGGGAGGTGACGGGGGTGCGCGTCGAGCCGACGGCCGACCCGCCTGGGCTGCGCGCCAGCGTGTTGACGGGCCGGATGCGGCCGCGCCGGTGGGTCACCGGGCGGGCTGTGCAACTCGGCACCACGGGTGCGCTGGTGGTGCGCGACGGCGTGGCGGCGCCGCGCCCGGTCCGTCGATCGACCTTCTACCGCCACACGCAGGGCTGGCTGGCCGTCCGGTAACGGTAGTTTCGTGAGGTGAACATCCGTCCGCTGCGCCAATCGGTGCGACCCAGCCTGATCTTCTGGGCGATCGTCGCGATCGCCGCGGTCGGCGGCGGCATCGCCTGGCAGGCTGGGATGTCCCGGACCGCGCTGGCCTACGTCGGGGTGTTCACGTTCGTGGTGTTCGGCTGGCTGGTGTCACTGTGCTTGCACGAGTTCGGCCACGCCTTCACCGCGTGGCGCTACGGCGATCGTGACGTGGAAGTCCGCGGCTACCTGACGCTGAACCCGCTGAAGTACTCCAATCCTCTGCTGTCGCTGGGGCTACCGGTGTTGTTCATCGCGCTTGGCGGCATCGGCCTGCCCGGCGGGGCCGTGTACGTCCGCACGTCGTGGATGACGCCGCGGCACCGGACGACGGTGAGCCTGGCTGGCCCGTTCGCCAACGTGGTGCTCGCGGTTTTGCTGCTGGTGCTGACCCGCGTGCTGTGGGACCCCGACCACTCGGTGTTCTGGGCAGGCGTGGCGTTCCTGGGCTTCCTTCAGGTCACCGCCGTGATCCTGAACCTGCTGCCCATCCCAGGGTTGGACGGGTACGGCGCCCTTGAACCCCATCTCAGCCCCGACACCCAACGCTCGCTGCAACCGGTCAAGCAGTGGGGGTTCTTCATCCTGCTGATCCTGCTCATCGCTCCCTCGCTGAACCGCTGGTTCTTCTCGGTGGTGTTCTGGTTCTTCGACCTGTCCGGAGTGCCAAGCGCGTTGGTGTCGATCGGCAGCCTGTTGACGCGGTTCTGGTCCGCCTGGTTCTGACGCGCCTTGCCATATATGCGTTCTTCCGCATATATTGCTGGCATGGGTGTGGGTCACGATCACGGGGGCGACACCCGGGTAAGCCGGATGCTCGCCGCAGCGCTGATCCTGAGCATCTTCTTCGCCATCGAGCTGACCACCGCGTTGTGGATCGACTCGATCGCGCTGCTGGCCGACGCGGGCCACATGCTGACCGACCTGGTGGCGATGTTCATGGGGCTGACGGCGGTGCTGCTGGCCCGGCACGGACCGGCATCGGCCGCCAGGACCTACGGCTGGCACCGCGCCGAGGTGTTCACCGCCGTCGCCAACGCCGTGCTGCTGCTGGGCGTCGCCGCGTTCATCCTCTTCGAGGCGTTCGAGCGACTCGGGAACGCGCCCGACGTGCCCGGCGTCCCGATGATCGTCGTCGCACTCGCGGGCCTGCTCGCCAACCTCGTCGTCGTGCTGCTGTTGCGGTCGCACTCCGAGCAGAGCCTGGCCGTCAAGGGCGCCTACATGGAGGTCGTCGCCGACACGGTGGGCAGCATCGGCGTGCTGATCGCCGGCATCGTCACCGTGACCACGCGCTGGCCCTACGCCGACGTCGTGGTCGCCGTCCTGGTCGCCCTGTGGGTGGTGCCGCGGGCGGTCGCACTGGCCAGGGCCGCTCTGCGCATCCTGTCGGAGTCGTCGCCGAGCCACATCGACGTCGACGAGTTGCGGACGTCGCTGGCCGCCGTCGACGGCGTGACCGGTATCCACGACCTGCACGTGTGGACCCTGGTGCCAGGCAAGGACATGGCCACCGTCCACGTGACGTGCTGCGGCGACTCGGTCCAGGTGCTCGAGGATGCCCGCGCAGTGCTGGCCGCCCGCGGCCTGGCCCATGCCACCGTTCAGGTGGAACCGCCCGAGGGCGCAGGCGACTGCGAGAAGCAAGCCCATCGGTGACGGGTCCTCGACGGGTTCCCGTCGAACTACGACAAACGACGGGTTCCCGTCGAACTACGACAAACAACTACTAAGACCGGGTGAACCAGGCGAACCAATCGCGGCTCGACGGCTTCAGGTAGTGCCCCGGATCCACCTGCTCGCCGGGAAACAGCCGGTAGCCGGTGGGCGATCCCGACGAGCGCGGATGGAAGTACGCGCCGCTGACCCACGCCGGGTTGATGTCGAGTTCCATGCCGCGGACCAC
>JAVRPF010000323.1:0-6274 GCA_032162385.1 Mycobacterium sp. | reverse complement strand
GCGGAGGCGCGGCCTCGTGCGGAACACCGTGCCACGGGTAGATGGTGTTGGTGGCAATGTCGACGGTGCCCTCCGAGTTCCAGTACCAGTCGTGGCAGATATTCCAGTCCCACGTGATCACTTGGTTGCCTGGAATTAGTGGGTCGCCTGGGCACCACGTGGTGCACGTGCCCATTCCAGGCGGGCAGTTCCCACCTCCATAGCTAGGGCCCAAAGAGGGCCGGATTGAGCGGTTCCCGAGGCTAGCCCCAAACCGGGCAGACCCAGACCGCCAGACACCAACATCGTCGTTGCGAAGCGCGAAAGTTCGATTCATGTTCGGCTCCCTGAACCACTGACTACGGACTACGGACTACGGACCACTGACTACGAACTTCCAAGGGTCCGCTTCGCCGTCGCAACCGCGAGTCTGATCTCGGCGCCCAAACGGGTTCTCAACAGCACGAAGCCAACGGAGCATTTGGAGGTTTGAATCATGAAGCGACCGACGGTGACACCGTGCGGATCTCTTCTGCGCTCACGCAGACGATGGCGGCCGATGACGTCGCAACCGCTGTCGCGCGCACCGCGGTCGGACAGCCCGTCGGCGGCATCCTGGAGGTCGCCGGCCCCGACCGGTATCCGCTCGACGACCTCGTCCGCGCCCGACTCCGCGCGCAAGACGACACCCGCCGCGTCGTCACGGATCCGCAGTCGCGCTACTTCGGCGTCGTACTCGACGACCACACCCTGGTGCCCAGCCCGGACGCGACGGTGTTCCCCACCCGCTTCGCGGAATGGCTCGTCGACAACGCGCCCGCTCTGGTCCGATAGCACGCCACCGCAACGCAATCCAGGAGACATTTCATGACAATCACGTCGGCACGCAGCACGTCCGAATCGGACGCCGACCTCGCCACGCGCTTCGCCCGTGAAGTGGGGCCCCTCTTCGATGTCCTATCCCGCGGAGCTCGGCGACTAACCCGATGCGACGCTGACGCCGAAGACCTGCTACAAGACACACTGCTGCACGCATACAAGGGATTTCACACGTTCCGGGAGAACAGCAACCTCAAGGCGTGGCTATTCCGAATCCTCCACAACCGGTGGGTGAGCACGTACCGCTCCAAACAGCGGCGCCCATCGGAAGTTCCGGTTGACGAGATTGCTGAGCGCGAACTGGTCGATAGCGCTGCACGACTGCCCGCTCGGCTTCGCTCCGCCGAGGCGGAGGTCCTGGATGCGTTGCCGGACAGCGACATCAAGGCTGCGCTCGCCCTGCTGCCGGAGGGTTTCCGGGCAGCGGTGTACTACGCCGACGTCCAGGGATACACCTACGCGGAAACCGCGGCGATCATGAACATCCCGCACGGCACGGTCATGTCGCGCGTTTCCCGCAGCCGGCAACGGCTACGCATCGCATTGGCTCATGTCGCGCACGGTCAGGGCGATTTCGCTGCTGAACAGCCCATCGCGTAATAGAGGAGAGATCATGGAATTGACCAATCAGACAGCGTTGATCACCGGCGGAACCGCTGGTATCGGCCTGGCGTGCGCCAGGTTGCTCGCAGGTGAAGGTGCCTCGGTCATCATCACCGGCCGAGACGCACGGCGCGGCGAGGCCGCGGCCGCGGGAATCAGCGGGAACCCCCGCTTCATCCAAGCTGACCTGTCGGATATCGAGTCGGTGAAATCGCTTGTACAGCAAGCGGGGAACGTCGACATTCTGGTCAACAACGCTGCCAGCTTTCCGGCAGCAATCACCGTCGACCAGGAAGTCACGTCATTCGAGAAGACGTTCGACACGAACGTCCGCGGCACCTACTTTCTGGCCGCTGGCCTGGTGCCCGGAATGCTCGAGCGAGGACGCGGCAGCATCATCAATGTGACCAGCATGGTGGCGTCGAAAGGCGTTCCCGGTGCATCCGCTTACAGCGCCTCCAAGGCTGCCGTGGAATCCCTTACCCGCACCTGGGCCGCCGAGTTCGGCTCGCGCGGAGTTCGCGTCAACAGCGTCGCCCCCGGTCCCACCAAGACCGAAGGCGTCGCGGCGGAGTGGGGCGAAACCAACGAGGAACTCGGACGTGCATTGCCGCTGGGCCGCACGGCCGAACCCGAGGAGATTGCCCACGCGGTGCTCTTTCTGGCCTCACCACGCTCGAGTTTCATCACGGGCTCAACCCTGCACGCCGACGGCGGCGGCTGTGCCGTCTGAAGCCATCTGAGAACTACAACCAAGGAGGAATGACCGATGTCGAAGAAATATGACGCCGAATGGGAGAACGCGTTCACCGTAGTGCAGGAGGTGCAGCCGCCGTTCGTCCCGGAGAACGCTCACATGATGACCGTCGTCATCAGTTACCCGCCGGGCAACGCGGGCGCCCCGCCGCACCGGCACACGAGCGGCCCGGCTTTCGGGTACATGCTGGAAGGCGAAATGCTTTTCGAACTGGAAGGGCAGCCGCCGCGCGTGATCTACGCCGGAGAAGCGTTCTGGGAACCCGGCGGCGACGTCATTCATTACTCGGATGGCAACAACCGGGATGACATCCATAGCCGTTTCGTCGTCACGATGATCTGCGTCCCAGGCCAGCCGATGCTCACCCTAGTCGACGAAAAGGAACTCGCTGCGCGCAAACACCTGCGTGTGCCGGCTGAATCAAGTGCGCCATCCATTGCAGTGGAGTGACTGACGTCGAATCAAGCCCTCCACTCAATCCGGGTGGAGGGCTTGTTCGTAGCCCACGCAACCTCCGCTGTACGGCTCCCTGGTCAGCTACGTGGCGGGAGTCAATCGGATGGCGCCAAAGTGATTTGCCTTCGCTGCCTCGGTGAACTCGTCGACCGTGGGTATGCGCTGATCACGGAATTTCAACCCCATCATCCGCTGTGCGCCTTTGACGCCGTAGGACTCGGCGCAGCGCCGGGACAGATCGGCGACGGCCGAAGGATCTTCGATGAGTTCGCCGTGCATCGTGGTCGATTTGCCGTCATGCAAGACCTCGGCAGAGGCGCCGCCGCGGAAGTTCAGCCGCCAAGGCGCGCCGGCCAGCGCATAGAGATCGTGGTCGATCTGGTGGGCGCTCACCGGAATCGAATAGCGTCGCCCGCTCTTGCGACCGGTGAAGCTCAACACCATCATCGCTTTCCGCGCGGCGCCCATGACCGGAGTGCGCAATAGGACGCGCAGGAGCGGGTTGACGGCACGCAGGATCCCAGCTGGGGGATGGGCAACCGTGACCGCGGGTGGCTGTTCTGTCATGACCTCACCGTAGGACCGATCGGCCTACGAGTGTCCGGAACGACCGCACTGCTCGATTGACGACTAGCTCTTCGATCGTTCCCGTCGACCAATGTGAAACGTCATTCTGCGAAGCATGCCGTCGCTGAGCACGACGGCGTGCGCCAGCACAATGGGCACGTGAGCCGCGATGACGGCGACCAGCAGGTACGCCAGGATCGAATGTGCCTCGCGCAGAACGGAGAACACGTAGAACCCACCACCGCGCCGGCCTGAACGCCAGCGTTATGCCGAGGCCGCGAGAGCCCTCTCGTCCTCGTCGGCGAACGTGTCCTCGAGCTGTAGCGGCGAATAGTCGACGTCGATGTCCTCGAGCGGCCGGCCGCGGGCGCTATCGATCGTGCCGAATCGACGCATCCCCTTGTCGGTGGCGTACTGCATGAACTCGGCCATCGTCAGGTCGAAGGGGATGTTGTCGGCGTCATAAAGGGCGAAGGCCTCCTCGGTGTTGCGCAACGCCAACGGAATCAGCTCGTTCATACGTGTCTCGAATACCGCCCAATTGGCATCGTCGGCGGCGACGTGGCGACGACAGGTGAAGGTGCCCCACGCCATGTGGCGTCGCTCGTCGTCACCGATGCGCTGCACCAGCTCTTGCATGCCGGGAAGAATGCCACGCTCCACGCAAATCTTGTGCCACGCATAGTATCCCGTCAGTGCCATCATGCCTTCGATCACGTGGTTGTACGTCGCCGACGCGCGAACCTGGGCGGCCGGCGAGGGATCACTCGAAAGGGCGTTGAGCGATTCGGGGAGCTCATCGTAGAACATTTGACGGTAGGACGGAAGGTCGTCGAGGTAGTGGTGTAGGTCGTCGTTGATTCCGACGGCGTCGAGCCACATGCGGAACACCTGGGTGTGCTTGGCCTCCTCGTACGCGAACTGCGTCAGGTACATCTCGTCGCCGAGTCGCCCTTCGGCCCGCATCGCGGCCATGAACGGCTGGATGTCCTGGGTGACAGCCTCTTCGCCGGCGATGAACTCCGCGCACAGCCGGGTGGCCCAGTCCCGTTCGCCCTCGGACAGCGACTCCCAGTCCGCGCGGTCACGGGAGAAGTCGATCTCGGCCGGATCCCAGAACTTCGCGTTGCCCCCGGCGAACAGCTTCAACGGCAGGCTGTTCCAGTTGAGCCCGCCTGCGTTGATCGATTGTGAATGTGTTCGTGTCATGTTTGACCTCCTCAGATCAAATGTGTTGGGGCAGTGGCTGTTTCATCGCCGAGGCGGCGGTTTGGGGCTGTGGGGCGACGGATGAGAATGCGGCAGCCAAGACTGCGACGAGCCTTCGCACGGCCAGTGCCGGCTGCTCCGGCGTCGGTTCGTCAAGCCCGAGGATCGGATCCATACCGCGCACGTACGGCGCCAGCGCTAGATGCGGAAAGATCATCAACAGCAGCGATAACAACGCGTCGGTATCGCTGTCGGCGCGGAGGTCCCCCCGTGCATGCGCGTCGCGCACGAGCGGCCGCAGAACGTCCAAGTAATGCCGATGTATGACCGTTCGTACGCTGACCCGGGCGTCGGTGTCGACCTCGAAACTCGCCGCGGCATGAAGCGAACGTTCCTGCGGATGATCGGCGAAGTAGGCGACCCAGGTGTCGAAAAAGTCCGTGAGGAATTCGAAGAACGGTCTGCTCGGATCGAGCTCGCGGATGCGGGCCTCCATGTAGGCACGCACGCGCTGGCTACCGACGTCGGCGATGAACGCGTAGAGGTCGCGCTTGTCCGCGAAGTACTGGAACAGGCTTCCCTTGGCGACTCCTGCGCGCCGAGCGATGACGTTCAGGCTGCCTCGGGAGAAGCCGTGCGCTCCGAACTCGGCCTCTGCGGCCTCTATCACAGCTGCGCGACGAACCGGATCGACGCGAGCCCATGTCACCGTCGGCATCGGGTCCTCCTAGTGTCGATGACCACTGGTCATATTACTGTGAGCGCCGTCACAGTCAAGGCCGAGATGGTTCCGTCGCGCAAGGAACGACTAGCTGGCTCTTCGACCCTCCCGTCGACCAATGTGAAACGTCATTCTGCGAAGCATGCCGTCGCTGAGCACGACGGCGTGCGCCAGCACGGTGGACACATGAGCCGCGATAACGACGACCAGCAGGTACGCCAGGATCGAATGTGCCTCGCGCAGAACGGAGAACACGTCGATGTTGAACGGCGCGATGGGTGGCAGGCGGAGGACGCCGAACACCAGGACCGGCGTCCCGCTCGCCGACACCATCGCCCACCCCACCAGCGGCTGCAGCAGCAGCAGCGCATACAGAGCGCGTTCCAACCAGATCACGGCCTTGCCTTCGAGCCGCCCGACAGTCGGTGGCCATGCGGGCGGGTGGTGTCTGAAGCGGTTGGCTACTCGGAGGACGACGACCAGCAGAACGAGCGCACCGATCGACATGTGGATCACCCGCAGTGTGGCGTAGCCGGCGAGCCAGTTCACCATGGTGAACCCGATGAGGAGGGCGGCGAAGATCAGGATCGCGGTGAGCCAGTGGAACATCCGGCTCACTGCGGTGAACTTCTGCGGGGGTGACGCCGTCGCCGCCGTGTCTTCGATCTCGGTGCTCACGGCGCCACCTCGTCGACGTTGACGGCGGGGGAGTCCTTGGATTCGCGGGCCCGGACGCGGTACGACGCCGCATAGACCGCCGAACGGGGGCTGAGCAGCGGGTCATCGGATCGTTCGATGCCGGGTGGAAGCACCAGGGGATCGAAGTTGATGTCGCGCGCGTTGCCCGCCCGTTCGGTCTCGATCGACGTCAGGGACAGCGTCCCGGCGTCGATTGCCCGGCGGTGGGCAGGCCAGGGCAGGGTGGCGTCGTCCAGGGGATCCGACGGTGCGCCGACGGTTAGCATCAACTTCCAGTGCAGTGGGCCTGAACGGATCTGGCCGACAAGGGCGTCAAACAGTGCGTCGGGCCCCGACGATGGTCTGGGCGCCGGGGGCGTGACCGGCACCAGCGACCAGCGAACCGGGGTCCGGGAGCCGGACTC
>JAVRPF010000322.1:0-8660 GCA_032162385.1 Mycobacterium sp. | reverse complement strand
CGCGCTGGGCCTCGACGTTGACCGACTGATAGCCGTAGATCGGGTCCTGATTGGGCGGCAGGTACAGCCTCCCCGGGTTCGCCGTCGAGAAGCCCGCGTTGCGATCGGGTGTCCACTGCATCGGGGTGCGCACACCGTCGCGGTCGCCGAGCCAGATGATGTCGCCCATGCCGATCTCGTCGCCGTAGTACAGCACCGGTGAACCGGGCAGCGAGAGCAGCAATGCGGTGAACAGCTCGATCTGATTGCGGTCGTTCTCCAGAAGTGGCGCCAGCCGCCTGCGGATGCCGACGTTGGCCTTCATCCGCGGGTCCTTGGCGTACTCGGCGTACATGTAGTCGCGCTCTTCGTCGGAGACCATCTCCAGCGTCAACTCGTCGTGGTTGCGCAAGAAGATGCCCCACTGCGCCATGTCAGGGATCGCCGGCGTCTGCGCCAGGATCTCCGAGATCGGGAACCGCGACTCGCGGCGCACCGCCATGAAGATGCGCGGCATCAACGGGAAGTGGAACGCCATGTGGCACTCGTCGCCGCCGGTCACCGGATCGCCGAAGTACTCCACGACGTCGGCAGGCCACTGGTTCGCCTCGGCCAACAACACCCGCCCCGGGAACTCGTCGTCGATCACCTTGCGGCAGTGCTTCAGGAAGGCGTGCGTCTCGGGAAGGTTCTCGCAGTTGGTGCCCTCGCGCTCGAACAGGTACGGCACGGCGTCGAGCCGGAAGCCGTCGATGCCGAGGTCGAGCCAGAACCTCAGGGCGTCCAGCATCTCCTCCTGGACGGCCGGGTTGTCGTAGTTCAGGTCGGGCTGATGGGAGAAGAACCGGTGCCAGTAGAACTGCTTGCGCACCGGGTCGAAGGTCCAGTTGGACTCCTCGGTGTCGACGAAGATGATCCGGGCGTCCTGGTAGAGCTGGCTGGTGTCACTCCACACGTAGTAGTCGCCGTAGGGCCCGTCCGGATCGCGCCGCGACTCCTGGAACCACGCGTGCGATTCGGACGTGTGGTTCATCACCAGATCGGTGATGACGCGGATACCGCGCCGGTGCGCGGCGTCGAGCAGCTCGACGAAGTCGTCGACGGTGCCGAACTCCGGTAGCACCTTGTAGAAGTCACGGATGTCGTAGCCACCGTCGCGCAGCGGTGAATCGTAGAAGGGTGGCAGCCAAAGACAGTCGACTCCAAGCCATTTCAGATAGTCGAGCCGATCGGTCAACCCACGCAGGTCACCAGACCCGTCGGAGTTGGAGTCGTTGAACGCACGGACGAGTACCTCGTAGAACACGGCGTGCTTGAACCAGGTGCGATCTTCGGGGAGCGTCCGCGCGTGTTCGTAGTCGTCCGCGGTGGGGTGCTCCACCATGCCGTCGGTTCCGGTGGTCTGATCCATCAAGGTTCAAACCTACCCACCTTCGGCTGTATTGAATCCTGCCATCGGGGACGGTCGTGGTTCACGCCGCGGCTGCAGGCTCCTCCGACGTCAGACTTCCCAGCTCGATCTGGCCGGCCACCTCGTCGCACAATACCGTGGCCGCGGCGAAGTCGTCCGCGTACCTGGTAGCGAAATGTCTTACCGTGCCGGTTGATCTGGACCGGCCAGCGCGCCGCCCCGAGCAGTCTCAGCAGCAACACGATTGGCATGGCGATGAGTTCTCCGACGAGTTCGACGAGCGAGATCGCGACGAACAGCAGCGCCGCCACCGAGTACAACAGGACCTTGCCGATGCCCAGGACGATCCACACGATGCCGGCCAGGCAGATGAGGATCGCCTTCAGCAGGAAGTTCCGCGGCAGACCGGAGTCCGACGACTCCCCGGCCTCGGCCTCGGGTGCGGTTTCACCTGACTCCACCCTTCCTGCCGAGCTGCGACGAAAATTACCAGCAGGACAGGCTCAGAATGCGTCGTCGGCGCTCCACACGCGCTCGGCGACCGGCGCCCCAGTTCCGGTCAGCACAAGCCATCCCAACGTCACGACGCCGACCAGCACGCAGACGTCGGCGGCGTTGAACGTCGGCGACCATCCGACGGAGACGAAGTCCACCACCGCACCGCGCAACGGCCCCGGTGCGCGGAACACGCGGTCGGCCAGGTTGCCAAGGGCGCCACCGAGGACGAGACCGAGCCCGACGGCCGCCACCGGCGACACCACGCTGCTGCCGCGCCACGCGACGGCGCAGACGACGGCGCCGACCAGCAGCGTCAGCAAAGCCGGCTGACTCTCGCCCCATGCCAACGCCGCCCCCGAATTCCGGATCAGGAGACACGACACCAAATCGCCGAACAGCCACACCCGTTCGCCCGGGGTCAGCACACCCACCGCGACGGACTTGGTGACGACGTCGACGACCAACACGGCGGCCGCGGTAACCACGAACAGCGCGGCCCGAGACCCGCTCCCTCGTTGCGCGCCCACCCGCCCATCATGTGCGGCGACGGCCACGCGGCCCTATCTCGAGGTGACGCGCGGGTGAACGGCGAACGTCGAGGTCACGGCAGGATCGCCGGGGCGAGCGAAGCGACGGGGAGGGACGACGTCATTGCAGGAAGCGGGCGGCGTCCGAACGAACGTAGCGGCCCGAGTTGGCCTGCCGGAAGCCGATCATGCCACCGCTCGCGGTGATCGCCAGCAGCCCCGCGATACCCGGCAGCGCGACGATGGCCAGTTCACCGACCCTCGCGGTGCGCAGGTACTGCGGGAAGCCCTGCCGGTATGCGGTGTTGCCCATCGGCGCGGTGGTGCTGGCAGGGGCAGCCCCGCCTGCCTGCACGGAGCCCTGCGTGACGGAGCGGCCCGCAGGTGCGCGCACGCCCGTGGTCCCGACGCCAAGCACCTGTCCCGTCGTACCCGCGGGCACGACCTCTGCCAGCGGCCGCGGCGGGCCAAGCCGCAACGCGGGGAACGCCGTCGGCGCCTGCAGCACGGGCATGTCGGACGTGCCCTCCGACATCGACGTGAGGCCGGTACCTCCGCCCGCGGAGTCGACGACGGGCTCCTCCTCCATGATCTTGAGGGTCGGCTCCGGCGGAGGCGGCGGGAACGGGTTGTACGGCGCGTAGGCCCCCGACACCAAGGAGTCGAGGGTGGAGAAGGTTTCCTGCACGCTCGAGTAGGCGGATTGCGGGTCGGTCAGATTGATCGACCACTGCGTGTCGGACGTACCGGGGAACGTCGGCAATGGAATGGAGAAGGGTGCCGCGCCGGGAAGCGTGATCTCGGCACCGCTGCCCACCAACTTCTTCGCGGGGATCTCCGGCTCGGTGACCTGGGTCCCAGACCCCTCCGGCAGCTCGACCGTGGGATCCGGCTTGGATGCCGGGTCGGGATCGGTCTTGGAAGGGTCGGGGATCTTCACGGTGGGCTTGGGCAGGTGGCCCGGAGTCCTGCCGTTGCCGAAGATGCTGCGCGGCCGCTGAAGGGCGTCGCGCAACCGACTCAGCGGGCCGTTGGGCGCGGCCGGCGTCGCTACCGTGGGCGGGGGTTCGCTTACCGAGCCGGTCTCGCTACTCTGACCTGTTTCCGAAGAGTTCCCAGAATCGTCTGGATCGGCGCCCGCAATGCCCGCACCCGCACCGCCGAGCACCATCGTCGCGCACAGTGCGACAAGACATAGCACCAATCGGTTGACGGAGGTCGGCACAACCCTCTCGCTTCTGATCGAACGGACGTCAGCAGCTGAACGACGTTTAGCTGATTGTGGCACGAGTCACAGGCCCAGCGTTAATGGAAAATTTGCCAGCCTTCCGCCATGTAGGGTGCCGACGTGGCTTCCCGTGACCACGGTGACCCGGGTGATGCCCCGTCCGTCCCGCCTCCGCTGAACCCCATCACCAATGCCGTGCGACCGTCGGCCGCGGAGGAGGCCCGCACGATCGCGGCCTCGACCAACACCGCAACGCTGGCGTCGTTGACCAGCGACGGCGACCCGTGGGCTTCGTTCGTCACGTACGGCCTGCACGGTGGTGCGCCGGTGCTCTGCGTGTCCAACATGGCCGAACACGGCCGCAACCTCGTCAGCGATCAGCGGGCCAGCCTTTCGATCGTCGCGCCGGCAACCGAGGGCGATCCGCTCGCCAACGGGCGTATCACGCTGGCCGGTGTGGTGGAGCGGCCGTCGGACGACGAGCACGCCGCGGCGCGGCAGGCACACCTCGATGCCGTGCCCGCGGCCAAGTACTACGTCGACTACAACGACTTCACGCTCTGGGTACTGCGCGTGCACCGGGTCCGTTGGGTGGGCGGCTACGGCCGGATGGACTCCGCCACCGCCGAGGACTACGCCGCGGCCCAGCCCGATCCGGTCAAGCTCACCGCCGCGGGCGCCATCGAGCACCTCAACGCCGACCACGCGGCGGCCCTGGTCGCGATGGCGCGCACGCTCGGCGGCTACCCCGACACCGCGGACGCCACCTGCACCGGAGCCGACCGCTACGGGCTGGACCTGCGGGTGACCACCGAACGCGGGGTGGCTTACACCCGGGTCGGCTACGCGGCACCGATTGACTCCATGAACGAATTGCGCGCGGCCACAGTCGAGTTGACGCGCCGCGCCAGGCAGGGCTGACCGCTTCCGGTCCATCCGGGCGCGGACCGATACGATCGCCGTATGCCCGACCGCCCGGACAACTGGCAAGCCGCCTTCGACCTGATCCGCACACGGGGACACGAGCGACGCGATGAGCCGTTCAAGCTCGCCAGCGGCCAGCTCAGTCACGACTACATCGACGGCAAGTACGCCGTCGACACCGGCGAGCGGTTGACCATCGTCAGCCGAGCCGTCGCCGACCTCGCCGCGCGCGCCGGAATCGAGTACGACGCCGTCGGGGGACTGACCATGGGCGCCGATCCGTTGGCGCACGGCGTCGCGATGGTGACGGGCAAGGCCTGGTTCTCGGTGCGCAAGGAGCAGAAGCAGCGCGGCCACGAGCAGTGGGTCGAGGGCACCCGGCTCCAGCCGGGCACCCGCGTCCTGCTCGTCGACGACGTGATCAGCACCGGCGGTTCGACCGAGCTGGCACTCGAGCGGATCGCCCCGCTCGGGGTCGTCGTGACGGGCGTGATCCCGATGGTCGACCGCGGCGACGTCGCCGCCAAGCGGTTCGCCGCGCGCAACGTGCCGTTCGTCGCGCTGGTCACCTACCGGGACCTTGGCATCGACCCGGTTCAGGACGTCTGAGGCACCACCAGCAGCGTCGTGGGCTCCACGCCAACGGTCACCGGCGACCCGGGTTCGAAGGTCCGGGCCCGGGCGCTCGGCAGCTGAGCGTCGATCACCGCACCGTCGGCCAGCGCGACGTACACCCGCGAGATCGGTCCCAGGAACGCGACGGACCGGACCGTCGACGTGCCTGCGGCATCGGCGGTCACCGTCACCGATTCGGGCCGCAGCAGTGCGGTGCCCGCGCCGGAGGAGATCGAACCCGCCAGGGTCGGCACCGACGTGCCGAGCAGCCGTGCCTGCCCCGACACCACCTCAGCGGGCACCTTGTTGTTCAGTCCGACGAACTCGGCGACGAACGGCGTCGCGGGATCGGCGTACACCTTCGCGGGCGGGTCGAGCTGTTCGAGTCGACCGCGGCTCATCACGCCGACCCGGTCGGCCAGGGCCAGCGCCTCCTCCTGGTCGTGGGTGACGAACAGCGTCGTCGTGCCGACCTCGAGCTGGACGCGGCGGATCTCGTCGCGCAGCTGCGTGCGCACCTTGGCGTCGAGCGCGGACAGCGGCTCGTCGAGCAGCAGCACGCTCGGCTGGATCGCCAATGCCCTGGCCAGTGCGACGCGCTGCTGCTGACCGCCGGACATCTCCGCGGCGTACTTGTCCACGTGCTCCGACAGACCCACCAGGTCGAGCATGTCCCCCGCGCGGGTAGCGCGGTCCTTCGTCGCCCGGCCCCGCAACTTGAGCCCGAACTCCACGTTCTGTAGTGCGGTGAGGTGCGGGAACAGGCTGTACGACTGGAACACCATCCCCATGTCGCGCTTGCTGGCGGGAACTCCCGTGATGTCCCGGCCGGCCACCGACACCGTCCCCGACGTCGCCTCGTCGAGGCCGGCCAGGATCCGCAGGGCGGTGGTCTTGCCGCAGCCCGACGGGCCCAGCAGGGCGATGAACTCGCCCGGCTCCATGTGCAGGGTCAGGCCGTCGAGCGCCCGCACCGAGCCGTAGACACGGGTCAGGTCGTTCAGCTCGACGCTGACCCCCGTGGTCGATGCCACGCCGACTCCGGTGGTCATACTCGCCGCCTCCCTCTGGTTACCAATGAAAGAGCAAGCAGCAGAACGAAACCGAACAGCAAGGTGGCCAACGAGGCGGCCACCGAGGTCGGCCCGTCGCTCTTGCCGATCGCGACGATCTGCACCTGCAGGGTCTCGAACCCGGACAGCGAGGCGATGGTGTACTCGCCAAGCACGACGGCCACCGAGATGAACGCGGCCGACAGGATTCCCGACCAGATGTTGGGCACCACCACGCGCAGGATGGTCGTGGTCCACCCGGCGCCGAGCGAGCGTGCGGCCTCCGCCAGCGTGCGCAGGTCGATCGCGGACAGGGCGGCGTCGATCGCCCGGTAGGCGAACGGCAGCACCAACACGACGTAGACGAACGTCAGGGTCAGCGCGGACTCCCCGAGGAGATAGGTCACCCACAGGTACACGTTCTTCAATCCGACCACGATCACCAACGCCGGAATGGTCAGCGGCAGAAGGCAGAGGAACTCGACGGCGCCCTTGGCCCACGGCGTACGGAGCCGGACCCAGATCATCGTGGGCACCAGCACGATGAGCATCGCCACCACGGTCAGCACCGCGAGCGACAGCGACGTGATGATCGCCTGATACAGCGCATCGTCGGCGAACAGGTTGGCCCACGCGGTCAGCGTGCGTCCGCCCTTGATCAGGTTGCGGGTGGAGAAGTCCGCCATGGCATAGAGCGGAAATAGGAAGAACGCCCCGAACAGCACCGACAGGCCGGCCCGTACCGCGCGGGTCATCTCAGCCACCTCGAGGTGCGCCGCATCAGCAGGTTGTAGGCCGCCATCACCACCGCGACGACGACGATCATCTCCAGCGCCAGGGCGTACGCGAACCCCGACTGGCCGAGCACCACCTCGCTGGTCAATGCCGAACGGATCAGCAGCGGCACGATCGGGCTGCCCTGACTGACCAGCGCGGCGGCCGTCGCGTAGGCGGCAAAGGCGTTGGCGAACAACAGAAGTAGTGAGGCAAGGAACGCGGGGGTGAGCAGTGGGACCGCAACCTCGCGCCAGTACTGCCACGTCGACGCGCCGAGGCTGACCGCGGCCTCACGCCACTGACTACGGAGCCCCTCCAGCGCGGGCAGGAAAACGATCACCATCAGCGGGATCTGAAAATAGGTGTACACCAGGATCAGACCGGGCAGACCGTACAGCCAGCCGGAGCCGGCCAGGTTCCAACCGAGGTACTCCTGGACCCACAGCGTCAGCACTCCGTTGAGGCCGATGGTGGCCAGAAACGCGAAAGCCAGTGCCACGCCGCCGAACTGGGCCAGCACGCTGCACAGCGAGATCACCGTGCGGCGGATCAGCGACGACGGCGGACGGCTGACGATCAGCCACGCCAGCAGCGCGCCGAGCACCGCGCCCAGCAGCGCGGTGCTGCCCGACAGCAGCACGCTCTTGCCCAGCGCGGTGAGCGCCGTCTCGGTGAAGAGCGCCTGTACGCGGCTTAGCGAGAACCGGCCGTCTTCGGTCACCGCGCTGACGATGACGGTGATCGTCGGGACGATCAGAAAGACCGCGACGACCCCGAAGAACGGCAGCAGGGGAACGGCGTCGCGGACGCGGCGGATCAGCCGACTGCCTTCGCCCAGTTGGCCTGCAGGTACTTCGTCGCCGCCTTGTTCTGCTCGATCGTGACGAACGTCGCCGCCCCGTCGACCGGCGGCAGCACCCGATAGGCGGCCTGGTCGATGGTGCCCTTGGTGACCATCGTGTCGGCCCGCACAGGACGGGCGCCACCCTGCAGGTACAGGTTCTGGCCCTCGTCGCTGTAGAGGAACTCCTCCCACAGTCGGGCCGCGGCCGGATGCGCCGCATCCTTGTTGATCGCCTGGTAGTAGTAGCCGGCCACCGCGGCGTTGGGCGGGATGACCACCTGCCACGACGGCAGCTTCTTGGTCTCGGCGACGTTGAGGTAGTCCCAGTCGATCACCACGGGAGTCTGGCCCGATTCGATGGTCGCGGGCGTCGGGTCGACCGGCAGGAAGTTGCCCGCCTCCTTGAGCTTGCGGAAGAACTCGACGCCCGGGGCGATGTCGTCGGGCGAGCCGCCCTGGGACACCGACACCATCATCACGCCCGAGAACGCGGCACCGGCCTGCGTCGGGTCGCCGTTCAGCGCGACCTTGCCCTTGAACTCCGGGCCCAGCAGGTCGTTCACGCCCTTGATCGGCGGCACCTTGGACGAGTCGAACCCGATCGACATGTAGCCGCCGTAGTCGTTGACCCAGGCGCCGGCGGGGTCCTTGAACGCATCGGAGATGTCGCCGAACGTCTCCACCTTGTACGGCGCGAACAACGCGGTGTTGGCCAGCGCCACCGACTGACCCAGGTCGAACACGTCAGGTGCGGTGGACTTGCCCTTCTGCTGGTTGGCGGCGTTGATCTCGTCCTGGCTGGCGG
>JAVRPF010000321.1:0-3097 GCA_032162385.1 Mycobacterium sp. | reverse complement strand
CTTCTCGACTTCGGCGCGCGTCTTGGTCTTCTGCGTCTTCTCGGCCAGCCAGTTCAGCCACCAGACGATCGGGCCGCGTATGAGCGGCACGGCCCGCGCCAGGGCGAGTCCGGCGATGACCACCGCGACGAAGATCACGATGCCCAGCAGGATCCAGTACAGCGCACTTTCGACGATGCCTGCGTCGCGCAGGGCGACCACTCCGTACCCGAGCACGCACATCAGGCTGACATAGCCGAGGACCAAACCGATGAGGGCCAACCCTGCGCCGCGTTCACCGGTCGTCCTGATACGGGATCGGGCGACGTGTCCGAACGCGATGCCCAACGGCGGAAGCAATATCCCGACCGGGATCGACGCCAGTGCAAGGGGATTGGAGCGCGGATTGGAGGGGTCGGAGGTGATGGGATCGGGCTGGGCGAACCGCACCAGCATCTTCACGCCAACGGAATCGACGCGAGGCCCGAGGATGGCCAGGGCGGCGGCCAGCACGGTGATCGAAAGGATCGCCGCCAACATGACCGAGGCGATGATCGCGTAGGTGATCGACTTGAGGAAGCCTTGTGGGAACAACAGCAGCGGTACTGAGGAGGCCACCAGGATCACCGCGGAGAACATGATGGTCCGGCCCGAAGTCATCACCGTGCGACGCACCGCTGCCTCGGTGTCGTAGCCCTCGGCGAGTTCCTCCCGGAATCGGCTCACCATGAATAGGCCATAGTCGACCGCGATGCCGAGTCCCATCAGGGTTACCACCGGCTGGGCGAAGAAGTGCACGGGGATGAACTCGGCGATCAGGCGCATGACGCCGAGGGCGCCCGCGATTGTCAGGCCGCCGATGAGCCCTGGGAGTGCGGCCGCAATCACGGTGCCGAACACGAAGAACAGCACCACGCAGACCAGCGGGATGGCGGCCACCTCGGCGCGCTTCTGGTCCTCGCCGATGGTGCCGGTCAGCTCACTGGCCAGCGGTTGTAGGCCGGCCTGCTGAACGCTGACGCCGTCGATGTTCAGGGCATCTTTGACGGTCTTGCCGTCCTCGCCGATGTTCTTGTTGTAGTTGTTCAGGATCTGGTCGTCGTTGTCGCCCTTCAGTTGCACCGACATGAAGGCTTGCTTCTTGTCGGCGTCCGCCATGTTCTTCAGCAGGTCGGGGCTCTTGAAATAGCCGATCGACCGCAGGATCTGGTCGGGATGGTCCTTCTCGACCTGAGCAAGGTTTTCCAGGATCTTCTTCTGGAAGGCCGGATCGTCGACGGTCTTGCCATCGGGCGCGGTATAGATCGCGACGATGTGGCCGGACGTGTCACGTCCGTAGGCTTCGTCGCTGACCACCGATGCGTGCACCGACTGGCTGCCGTCGTCGTAGAAGCCGCTCTGCGTGACGTGCTCGCCAAGGCTGATGCCGTATATGCCGCCACCAAGGCACAGTGCGACCATGACACCGATCACTGCGAATCGGAATCGGTACACCGTTCGACCCCACCAGGCGAACACGTGAGCTCCTAACTGATCTTCTTCAAGTCTTTCGGCCTGTGCTGCTTAAGTTGTCAGACGCGCGAGGTCAGTAGCGACGACAGCGGCCGGAAAGGCTGCAGCCAAGCGCCCTGCTCGGGCAGCGAATCAAGGCCGATTCGCGGTAGCGGCTCCCTGAAGACACCTGGAATGTCTTCGAGGTCGACGAACTCCAAGGTATCCGACGCTAGTGCCCAACTCGCATGTTCGCGAAATCCGAGAACGTGCACGCCGATGCCCTCGCGGGCCAGCTCCTCGAGCGGCAGCCGGAACGCCTGCCCGTCAGCGGAGGCCACGTAGACGCTGGCCAGACCTTCACTGCGGCGCAGCGCGATGTGGTTGAGCATGTCGCTGTCGACGTCGCTGTCGTCGTCGATCTTGGGTTTGGCGAACACCGCGAAGCCGACGTTGCGCAGCGCCTCTACCCACGGGCGCACGACGTCGGCACTGCCGGACGCGATGTTGGTGAAGACCGTGGCCTCCGGCTCGAACGAGACCTGCGGATCCTCGTGGGCGCGGGCCGCGGACAGTTCGGCGGTGCGGGCCAGCAGCCAGCGGCCCAGCGCATCGAACCGGGGGCGGTGCGCCGCCGTCGGTCTGCCGCCGAGAATGGAGCCAAGGCCCATGTCGAGATTGGGGGCATCCCAGACCAGGAGCACGCGCTCCGGCACCGCGGCCGGCGCTGCGGGCGACTCAGGTATCTGCCCAAGTTCCTGGATTTCTTCGGTCATGCTCATCGCGTCTTCTCCCAGAGGAATTCGGTGACGGCACTGCCGGCGTGCCGGGCCTTTGCCTCGTACTTCGTGACGGGTCGACTGGCCGAGATCGCCAAATCGTCAGCTTCCAGGGCCACCCGGTGCAGCAGGGGCTCGGCGTCGCCGACCTCGGCGATCTGTTCGGCGTATCCGGCGTGATCGGTGGCGGCGTGCAGTACACCGCCGGGTCTGAGTCGGTCGGCGATGAGTGCCACCGTCGACTGCTGCAACAGCCGGCGCTTGTGGTGGCGCGCCTTGGGCCACGGATCGGGGAAGAACACCCGCACGCCGGTCAGCGACCCCGGCGCCAGCATGTGCTCCAGCACGTCGACGCCGTCGCCACGGATCAGCCGCACGTTGGTCAGGCCTGCCCGATCGACACCGCTGAGCAGTTGGGCCAGCCCGCGACGGTAGACCTCGACGGCCAGCACGTCGAGGTGGGGTTCGGCGGCGGCCATGGACAGGGTCGAGATTCCGGCGCCGCAGCCGATCTCCAGAGCCAAGGGTGCCGACCGGCCGAACCACGACCCGGTGTCCAACGAGCCGGTGGGCCAACCGTCGGAGTCTCTGGCCTGCATGCCGAGCTCGGGCCAGCGACGTTCCCAGGTTTCCTGCTGACCACCCGAGAGCGCCGAACGCCTGGACCGGAAGCTGGTGATGCGGGGGTAGGGGTGCGCAGGGACATGGGTCTCCTCGCGCTGGGCATGCATCCGTCCATCGTCGCTCATCGAGGCCGGTGGACCCGCATCGTGGTACAGATTGATACCCAACGGTTGCCTTCTTTCTGCACGGGCCGGGTACCGCAAAATCTCCGCTCTTGACGGCGT
>JAVRPF010000320.1:0-7257 GCA_032162385.1 Mycobacterium sp. | reverse complement strand
CGAGTGCGACGTTGCCGTTGCCGACCACGACCGCCCGGCCGGTCGACAGGTCGGGCGACATCTCCTCGAAGTGCGGGTGCGCGTTGTACCAGCCGACGAAGTCGACGGCGGCGACGCTGCCCGTCAGGTCCTCGCCGGGAATGTTCAGCGGGCGGTCGGACTGGGCGCCGACGGCGTAGATCACCGCGTCGTAGCGTTCGGCCAATTCGTCGGCCTGCACGTGCTGTCCCACCGCGATGTTGCCGAAGAAGCGGAACCGCGGATCGGCTGCGGTCTTCTCGAACTGGGCGCTGATGGTCTTGATCTTCGGGTGGTCGGGCGCCACGCCGGAGCGCACCAGACCCCACGGAGTGGGCAGCATCTCCAGCATGTCGACGCGCATGTCGGCGTCATCCGTCGAGTCGGCGAACTTCAGTAGCGACGCGGCAGCAAAGTAACCCGAAGGTCCGGAGCCGACGATCGCTACGTGGTAAGGGCGCATGCTTCAGCTTTCTGTAAGCCGTCTATGTCGTACCTGAGGCGCGCAAGGGGCTGTCGCGACGTCCCGGGCTGGTCACAAGCCGATGCTAAACCTGGTTGGCCGATCGAGGGGCCAGGGGCGAAACGATCGGCGTCACGGTCGGTACTGTGATTTCCCGTGGATCCCGACCGTCAAGCCGACATAGCCGCACTCGACACCACCCTGACCACGGTGGAGCGAGTGCTCGACGTCGACGGTCTGCGCGCGCGCATCGACAAGCTCGAACACGAGGCTTCCGATCCCAACCTCTGGGACGACCAGGCGCGCGCCCAGAAGGTCACCAGCGACCTCTCCCACACCCAGAGTGAGCTGCGCCGCGTCGAAGAACTGCGGCAACGCCTCGACGACCTGCCGGTGCTCTATGAGATGGCCGCTGAAGAGGTGGGGGCCGGTGCCAGCCCGGACGCTGACGCTGCGCTGGCCGAGGCCGACGCCGAGCTGAAGTCGCTGCGTGCGGACCTCGAGGCGATGGAGGTCCGCACGCTGCTGTCGGGGGAGTACGACGAACGCGAGGCGGTCGTCACCATCCGAGCGGGCGCGGGCGGAGTCGACGCGGCCGACTGGGCCGAGATGCTGATGCGGATGTACATCCGGTGGGCGGAGAAGCACCACTATGGCGTGGAGGTGTTCGACACCTCATACGCCGAAGAGGCGGGCATCAAGAGCGCGACGTTCGCGGTGCACGCGCCGTTCGCCTACGGCACGCTCTCGGTCGAGCAGGGCACGCACCGACTGGTGCGGATCAGCCCGTTCGACAACCAGAGCAGGCGCCAGACGTCGTTCGCCGACGTCGAGGTGCTGCCCGTGGTCGACACCACCGACCACATCGAGATTCCCGAGGGCGACGTGCGTGTCGACGTGTACCGGTCCAGTGGGCCAGGCGGCCAGTCGGTGAACACCACCGACTCCGCAGTTCGACTCACACACATCCCCACCGGTATCGTGGTCACCTGCCAGAACGAAAAGTCGCAATTGCAGAACAAAGTGTCGGCGATGCGCGTCCTTCAGGCAAAATTATTGGAACGCAAGCGGTTAGAAGAACGTGCCGAGCTGGACGCGCTGAAGGGCGACGGCGGCAGTTCATGGGGGAACCAGATGCGTTCCTATGTCCTGCAGCCGTACCAGATGGTCAAGGACCTACGCACCGAATACGAGGTCGGCAATCCGGCCGCGGTACTCGACGGAGACATCGACGGATTCCTCGAAGCGGGAATCCGTTGGCGCAATAGGAAAGATGACGACTAACACCACTTATCTAGCCTTTTCGGTAGCGCAACGCTGGCATGACTTCTGGCGGGGCGGTATTGGCGAGTGGATCCTTACCCGAGGGCTGAAGATCGCCCTGATCATCGTCTTTTCACTGCTGGCCGCCCGGTTCATCAGCTGGTCGGCGCAAAAGATCACCAGTCGCATCGATGCCGACTTCCGGGAAAGCGACCAGCTGGTTCGGACCGAGACCGCCAAGCATCGTCAGGCGGTTGCCTCGGTCATCTCCTGGGTGTCGATCGCGATCCTGTTCGTGATGGTGGCAGTCGAGGTCACCGACGTGCTGGCCGTTCCGGTCGGATCGCTGGTCGCGCCCGCCGCGGTCCTGGGCGCGGCGCTCGGCTTCGGGGCACAGCGCATCGTGCAGGACCTGCTGTCGGGGTTCTTCGTCATCACCGAGAAGCAATACGGTTTCGGTGACCTGGTTGCCTTGACCGTGGCAGGCATCGCGCAGCCGGCGGAGGGCACCGTCGAGGACGTCACGCTGCGCGTGACCAAGCTGCGGTCCAGCGACGGTGAAGTGTTTACCATCCCCAACGGTCAGATCGTCAAGACGATGAATCTTTCCAAGGACTGGGCTCGCGCCGTCATCGACATCCCAGTTCCGACCAGCGCCGATCTCACCCGGGTCAACGAACTGCTGCACGACGTCAGCGAGACCGCGATGGCGGACGTGAGCCTGAGGAAGCTGCTGTTGGATGCGCCACAGGTGATGGGCGTGGAGAGCATCGAACTCGACACCGTGAACCTGCGCATGGTCGCGCGAACGCTGCCGGGCAAGCAGTTCGAGGTCGGCCGCCGACTCCGCGTGCTGGTGATCGGTTCGCTGGCGCGCGCGGGGATCGTCACCCCTTCTGATTCCACTCCGATGGTGAACACCATTCCGAGTCCGGCGACCGTCAGCGGTCAGGAGCTGCCCCGGGACCCGGAGGACCGCCAGTGAACTTCTGGAGCTGGCTCACCAGGAGACGCGACGACCACGGGTGGCCCGGATACCTCATAAATGGGCGAATCCGCACGTCCACTGTGGGGCTCGTCGTCGCGTTCTTTGCGATCGCCTGGGTGCACAACACCTACCGGCCTCCGCCGCCGGTTCCGGCTGTGCCCGAGACGGCGGTGGTGCCGCCAGGGTTCGTGCCCGACCCCCAGTACACCTGGGTGCCGCGCACCAACGTTCAGGAGCGGCCAAGGACCACCACGACGACGCCGACAACTACGACGACCACCACGGAACCCAGCCCGACCGACACCACGTCCACGTCACCGACCAGTCCGACGTCGCCAACCACGCCTGTGCCGGTGACGATCGATCCAGACGGTGCCGGTCCGATCCCACCGCAGACGCTCACGCCGATCACGATTCCGACGGTCGTTCTTCCGTCGCTACCCGGACTCGGGCCGGCGCCGACGACGCCTCCGCCACCGGGGTAACGGGGTCTGACCGCGGGCACCGCTACACTGGCGAGCCGTGATGATCAGCCTCGACCACGTGAGCAAGCAGTACAAATCCTCGGCACGGCCAGCCCTGGACAACGTCTCGCTCAATATCGACAAGGGTGAGTTCGTCTTCCTGATCGGTCCGTCCGGATCGGGTAAGTCGACGTTCATGCGGCTGTTGCTCGCCGAGGAGACGCCAAGCAACGGCGACATCCAGGTGTCCAAGTTTCACGTGAACAAGCTGTCCAGCCGCCACATCCCCAGCCTGCGTCAGGTGCTCGGCTGCGTGTTCCAGGACTTCCGGCTGCTGCAGCAGAAGACCGTGTTCGAGAACATTGCGTTCGCCCTCGAGGTGATCGGCAAGCGTTCCGACGTGATCAACCGCGTGGTGCCCGACGTGCTGGAGATGGTCGGCCTGTCCGGCAAGGCCAACCGCCTGCCGAACGAGTTGTCCGGTGGCGAGCAGCAGCGCGTCGCCATCGCCCGGGCCTTCGTCAACCGCCCGCTGGTGCTGTTGGCCGACGAACCCACCGGAAACCTGGATCCGGAAACCAGCAAGGACATCATGGATCTGCTCGAGCGGATCAACCGCACCGGAACCACGGTGCTGATGGCCACCCACGATCACCACATCGTCGATTCGATGCGCCAGCGCGTCATCGAACTCGAGCTCGGTCGCCTGATCCGCGACGAGCAGAGCGGTGTCTACGGAATGGATCGCTAAGTGCGCTTCGGCTTTCTGATCAACGAGGTCCTCACCGGTCTTCGTCGCAACGTCACGATGACTGTCGCCATGATTTTGACGACCGCCATCTCGATCGGCCTGTTCGGCGGCGGCCTGCTGGTGGTCCGGCTCGCCGACAGCTCCCGCAACATCTACCTGGACCGGGTGGAGAGCCAGGTCTTCCTGACCAACGACGTCTCGGCCAATGATCCGACGTGTGACGCCGACCCGTGCAAGGCGCTGCGCAAGCAGATCGAGGATCGCGGCGACGTGAAGTCCGTGCGCTTCCTCAACCGCGACCAAGCCTACGAAGACGCGATCAAGAAGTTCCCGCAGTACAAGGACGTCGCAGGCAAGGACGCGTTTCCGGCGTCGTTCATCGTCAAGCTCGACGATCCCGAGCAGCACAAGGAGTTCGACGACTCGCTGGTCGGCCAGCCGGGCGTGCTCAACGTGCTCAACCAGAAGGACTTGATAGATCGATTGTTCGCGGTGCTCGACGGGTTGAGCAATGCGGCGTTCGCGGTCGCCCTGGTGCAGGCGGTCGGTGCGATCCTGTTGATAGCCAACATGGTTCAAGTCGCGGCCTATACCCGCCGAACTGAGGTGGGCATCATGCGGCTGGTCGGCGCCAGCCGCTGGTACACCCAGTTGCCGTTCCTCGTCGAGGCGATGCTGGCGGCGTTCCTCGGCGTCGTGATCGCGATCCTGGGGCTGATCGCGGTGCGGGCGTTGTTCCTGGAGAAGGCGTTGAACCAGTTCTATCAGGCCAATCTGATCGCCAGGATCGACTACGCCGACATCCTCTACATCGCGCCCATTCTGCTGTTAGTGGGTGTGGCGATGGCGGGCGTGACCGGGTACGTCACGTTGCGCCTGTATGTGCGGCGCTAGCCATGGCGAAGAAGAAGGTGGACGAGGCCACGCGGCGCAACAACCAGGTGGTGGCGACCAATCGCAAGGCGCGGCACAACTATTCGATCCTCGAGACCTTCGAGGCGGGCGTCGCGTTGATGGGCACCGAGGTCAAGAGCCTGCGTGAAGGCCAGGCGTCGCTGGCCGACGCGTTCGCCACCCTCGACGACGGTGAGATCTGGCTGCGCAACCTGCACATCCCGGAGTATCACGCAGGCAGCTGGACCAACCACGCGCCGCGGCGCAACCGTAAACTGCTGCTGCACCGCAGCCAGATCGACACCCTGGTGGGCAAGATCCGCGACGGCAATCTGACGTTGGTGCCGCTGTCGCTGTACTTCACCGACGGCAAGGTAAAGGTGGAGCTCGCGCTGGCGCGAGGCAAGCAGACGCACGACAAGCGACAGGACATGGCCAGGCGTGACGCCAACCGGGAGGTCACCCGGGAACTGGGGCGGCGCGCCAAGGGCATGACCTGATCGGAATCGTCTTCGCGCTGGCGTCGGCGGTCGGCTACGGCATCAGTGACTTCGTCGGTGGCATGGCATCGCGGAGGGTGGCCGCCCTGCGGGTGGTGCTGGTGTCCTATCCGGTGGCCATGGTGCTGCTCACCGTGTTGGCCGCGGTCGTCGGCGGCGACGTGTCGGCCTCCGCGGTGATGTGGGGCAGCCTCTGCGGCATCGGCCAGGCCTTCGGCGTGTGGTGGTTCTATGCCGCACTCGGCGCCGGGCCCATCTCGGTGGTCTCGCCGTTGACGTCGGTACTGGTCGCGGGTGTTCCCGTCGGGGTCGGGCTGGCATTGGGGGAGCGGCCCGCCGGTGTCGCCGTCGTCGGCATCATCCTGGCATTCGTCGCGGTGGTGCTGGTGTCCCGGGAGGTGCGCGACGAGGACTCGACGCCGCACCGCTTCACCGCGAAGGTCGCCTGGCTGACCGTCGGGTCGGGCTTGGCGTTCGGACTGAACTTCGTGCTGATCGCCCAGGCACCCGTCGATGCGGGGATCTGGCCGCTGGTGTTCGCCCGGATCTCGGCCAGCTCGCTCGTCCTGATCATCGCGCTGTTCACCCGCAACCTCGCGGTGCCGATCGGTGTGCCGTTGCTGCTCGCGCTCGTCGCCGGCTTCTTGGACACGATCGCCAACGTGGCCATGTTGCTGGCACTGCAGGCGTCGCTGCTGTCATTGGCCGCCGTGTTGATGTCGTTGTACCCGGCCGCGACGGTAGCCCTGGCGATGGTGGTGCTCAAGGAGCGGGTGACCCGCTGGCAGGCCGTCGGCATGGTGCTGGCGCTGCTGGCCGTCGGGATGATCGCGACCGGCTGACGGGGGACCGGTCCGGGCGATACCGTCGGCCGGTGAACAGCCCCACACGCCCCTCCACCCACCACGACAAGTCGGAGATCCTCGACGGACTCTTCGCGGCGTGGGACGCCATCGACCTGCTGGTGACGGGTCTGCCCGACGCGCGCTGGCAGTCGCCGACGCCTCTGCCGGGATGGTGCGTCCACGACGTCGTCGCCCACGTCATCGGCACCGAGTCGGTGCTGTCCGGCGTCGCCACGCCCGAATTGGATGTCGACGTCTCGACGCTCGGTCACGTCCGCAACGGCATCGGCGAGATGAACGAGTGCTGGGTGCAGCACCTGCGGGGCGAGACCGGAGACGACGTGCTGACGCGGTTCCGCGACGTGACCGCCCAGCGCAGAGCGATGCTCACCAACATGATCGACGCCGCCTGGAACGCTCTCACCATGACGCCCGCCGGACAGGACACCTACGGCCGGTTCATGCGCATCCGGGTCTTCGACTGCTGGATGCACGAGCAGGACATCCGCAGCGCGTTGTCGCGCCCGCCGTCGGACGCCGACCTCGAGGGTCCCACGGCACGCCTGGCGCTCGACGAGATGGCCGCCAGCATGGGCTTCGTCGTCGGCAAGCTGGGCAAGGCGCCCGAGGGCGCGCGGGTGGCCTTCGAACTGACCGGTCCGCTGTCGCGGACCGTCAGGGTGGCGGTCGACGGCCGGGCATCGGTGGTCGACGAGTTCGCTGACGCGGCGCCGACGACGGTCATCCGGGTCGACGGTTTGCAGTTCACCCGGCTGGGTGGTGGACGGCCGATGGGCACCGACCGACCGATGGGCATCGAGTTCGAGGGTGACGCCGAGGTGGGCCGGCGGATCGTCGACCACCTGGCATATGTGATCTGACCGGGATATTTAATTGCTGGCCCGTGTGGCCCTGCACGGTATGATGGAGTGTCCCGCCGAAGTTCGGTGGGGATGCGAGGGGCTGAACGGTTTCGACTTCGCGCATCGAATCAAGGGAAGCGTGCCGGTGCAGGCAAGAGACCACCGTAAGCGTCGTTGCAACCAATTAAGCGCCGATTCCAATCAGCGC
>JAVRPF010000319.1:0-4919 GCA_032162385.1 Mycobacterium sp. | reverse complement strand
GGCTGCTCAGCAGGGGCAGCGGATCAAGTTGGGCTTGCTCGCGCACCCGCACCCCGCCGTGGAAGGGAAACGGGACGTCTGCTTCGGAGGTCCACTCGGCGTCCAGTCCCGCGTCGCGGCACGCAGCGAGTTCCGCATTGGCGTCCTCGACGCCTGCGGCTGACTGCGCGTAGCTGTAGGCGTCCTCGCGCTGGACGGACAGGCCGTGGTCCTCGCAGTACCGCAACAGCCAGTCCCGGCCCTCGGTGTTGCCCGCGACGTAGGCCCGTAAAACGGCATTGCCGTGTTTGCCCGCGATGCGGGAAAGCTTGGTGCCCTGCAACAGGCTGACCTTGCCGGTCGTGTTGCCCGTTGCCCCGGCGCCGACGTACCGGGCCTCCAGTACGGCCACGCGCTTGCCCGCCCGGGCCAGCAATGCGGCCGTTGTCAGTCCGGTGATGCCCGCTCCGATCACAACGACGTCGTAGTCGGCGTCTTCGAACGTACCGGCGGCCGTCGCGGACTCGATGCGATCAGCGAGCCACAGTGAGGTCATGGCCGAGCGGTACCCGGACGAACTCGGGCCAAACGCCGACGGCTGCCGCCGCAGGGCGCTGCTTCTGGTGGTCGTCGGTCGCGTGGCAACTGGCGATGTGGTGGTCAATTACCGCGCGTATCGATGACGCGCTGGGCGAGCTCGTTGAGCTTGATGTTCTGCTCTTGACTCAACCGTCTGAGCATGTCGAACGCCCGCAGGTCGTCCACCCCGAAGCGCTGCATGATGATCCCCTTCGCCTGGCCGATGCGGTCTCGGGTACGCAACGCCGTCGTCAGTTGCCGCTCCTGTTGGTTGGCCAGAATTGCCGAGGCGGCGTGCGCTGCCAGTACCCCGCCGACGGTCTCGTCCTCGTCGCCCCAGCCCACGGGTTCGAACCCGAAGAGGTTGAGTGCGCCAGCGGACCGATCAGCAGTGTAGAGCTTGAACGACAACCCGCTGAGGACGCCGGCCTCCACGACGGCGGGGGAGTACTGGGGCCATCGGGACTCGGTCCGAAAGTCGTTGGTGCAAACGACGGTATCGGCGAGTGCCGCCTGCACGCACGGACCTTCGCCGAAGGTCATCTGAAGAATGTCGAGCTGGTGCGGCACCGCGCTGGTGGTGGCGATGGAGTCAAAGCCGCCGTCATCCTTGACCACCAGAATGCCCGCCGTGTCGACTCCGTCGATCAGGTCCACGGCAGCTGCGGTGACTTCGGCGAGGATGTCCTCGATCGAGCGTGGCGGAGCCAGCGCGCGGGCCAGGGCGGCCATCCGCACGGCGAGTTCATGACTGGTCAGCTGTGCCACACTGACGTTCTTCCCACCCCAGGCAGGCGCAAACAACGCGCAGGTCACGACGGTCGGGTGGCGACACGATGTCCGGTCGTACGTACAGGCCCGACACGAGGAGATGGCGGCGTTCGAGGCCATGGGATTCGCCAAGTTCTCCGGTGAAGTCGGCGTGTGCGTCGCAACCAGCGGTCCAGGGGCCAGCCATCTGCTCAATGGGTTGTACGACGCCAAGCTCGACGACGCGCAGTAGGCAGCTCGCGGACGATCCTGCAAGCCGTCGTCGGCTGGCTAGCCGATGGTGGGACGTCCGTCGGCAGCGCGGGTGATCAGCCCGCGGTCGTGAAAGGCCGCCAGCCAGCCCTCCATGGGCCACCAGCCCCACCGCTGATGGAAGATCTCGGCGTTGCGGACGATGTCGTGCAGGTGCTGTACCGGCGGATCCGACAAGGGGTGGAACTGGTGAAAGGCGTGCGCGCCCCCGATCCATTTCATGGGAATCCCTGCGGCTGAGGCGGTTTGGGCGAAGTCGGTGTCTTCGGCGCCGTATCCGCGGTAACGGGTGCAGAATCCACCTATCCGGCGCCAAGTGGATGCCGTCAGGGCGAAGGACAACGACCAGAACAGCGCGTAGTCGGTGCTGGCGACGACGTCGCCGTCGGGGGGCGCCGGCCGTGCGGGGTGTGGATCGATGAGGTGCTCGAGGTTCGCCGGGTAGCCGCCGTGATTCGGTGGCGCCAGATAGGTGACCGGCCCGCACAGCAGCGCGGTGCGGTGTCGGGAATCGGCCGCGGCGGCGTGGTAGCGCGCGACCATGTCGGGGGAGGGGATGCAGTCGACGTCGAGGAAGACGAGCACCTCGGCTCCCCGGTTCAGCGCGGCTTGCGCTCCGGTGTTGCGGGCGGCTGCGATCGGCAGAGGACCGGCCGCATCGTTGCACTCCACCACGTCCGCCGGGCTGCCGGTGGCCGTGACGATTTCGGCCAATTCGGGGTCGTCGACGGCGACGATGACGTGTATGTCGGGTGGTCTCGTGCTGCGCGCCATCCCGTCCAGTTGGCGGCAGAGATGGTGACCGCGCCCATGGGCGATGGTGACGATGGCCGTCCTCATGGCGTACCACCTTCCGCACACCGACCCGCGACGGCTTCGATTGCGCGGGCGGCGCGCGCGGCGGCACCCTCGGTCTGCCACTTGCGCCAGCGCGTCGGATCGGTACTTCGTGCGTGCACGATCAGGCCTCGCCACGTGTGCGGACCCGGCCAGCTCCGGATCACGACGGCGAGTCGGCGGCGGCGCAGCACTTCGGCGGTGACGTATTGCTCACCGAATGGGCGCGACTGGGGCAGCACGATCGCGGGGCGCTCGGCGGCGGCGACGTCGGCTATGCATCCTTGGCCGGCGTGGGTGACGACGACGTCAGCCGCGCAGATGTCCGGCCAGGGATTTGGGGTGGCGCGGCCGCCGGGCAGTCCCAATGCGTGCCAGTCGATGTCGGGAAGTGCGGACGAGCAGGCCTCGACCGTGGCCTGGTCGATCTCGCCTCCGCCGGCACCGCCGAGGACGAGCACCTTGGGCGGGGCGCGGCGTGTGTCGGGGGGCGGGCACGGACGCTGGGCGAAGCGGCTGATTCCGCCGACGTAGCTGGTCTTGGCGGCGTGAGTCCGCAGCCACGCCGGCTCGTAGAACTCTCGCGGCCACGCCGCGATGATGTGGTCGGCGAGCTGGTGGACGAAGATGTGCGGTGGGTCGGTGCGCTCGCCGGGTACCGCCATCACGATCACTGGTACCCCGAGCAGTCTGACGAACGCCGCGACCTCGACCGAGACGTCGACCACGACCACTGTGGGTCGGGTCTGGTCGATCCACCGGGCGACGAGCGCCATTCGCGTCGTCAAGCCGCGGTCGCGCTGTGGAGCCCAGTGCAGCGCGCCGTGTGCCGCCGGCTCGGTGGCCCTGCTGCCGGTGTCGTCGCGTGGCAGGGCGACAACGTCGGCGAACGGATGCGGGTTAAGGATGTCCAGCGAGGTCAGTGCGGTGACCGGTGGACGCAGCTGAGCACAGATGCTGGCGGCACGGTGCAGGTGGCCAGCTCCGTGATGGTGGATGTAGTAGCCGATCATGGTCCTCTTCGCTCGGGTCGTCGATCGTGGCGCGGTAGAGCCGCAGGTAGGCACTGACCATCGCGCCAGCCGAGCAGCGGGCGATCGCGTGCCGGTGCACGTCGCGGCGCGCCAAGTCAATGGCGGCCGGAATCGCAGCGGCCATCGCCTCGACGTCGCCGGGCGGGACGAGTCGGCCACCGTGCGGTGCAACGATTTCGGGAATGCCACCGCGGGCAAAGGCCACGACGGGTGTGCCGCAGGACATGGCCTCCGCGACGACCAGTCCGTACGGTTCGTCCCACATCGGGGTGACCAGCGCGGCCGCCGATCGGCCGACCAGCCCCGCCAACTCGCCGTGATCCAGGTGCCCGGCGTAGCGCGCCTCGTCGCCGAGACAGGGCACGATGAACCGTTCGAAGTAGTCGCCGTCACTGATGGGGCCAGCCAGTACCAGGGGCAGGCCCGCTCGGCGGGCGGCCGCGACCGCCAGGTGTGGGGCCTTTTCACCGGTGATCCGTCCGAACCACACCAGACTCCTCCCACCGGGACCCAGCGGCCAGTGGCGGGCGTCGACGCCGTTGGGCACCACCGCCATGTCGGGCACGGCGTGGTGCCACGCGGCCGCGGTGTGGCGGCTGACCGCGGCGAACCGAGTGCCCGCACCACCCGTGGCCTGCAGTGCAGACTCCAGCCACGGGGTGGGCGGGGTGTGCACGGTGGTCAGCATGGGGGTGGACACCATGGGGGCCATGGCGACCGGCAGGTGGTGCAGGCTGTGGTTGTGGATGACGTCGAAACCGTTTGCGCGATCGGCAAGCTCCATCATCAGGCTCAGATAGGCGTGATGATCGGTCATGAAGGCGGTCGACGTCATCGACGAATCCGTCTGCGCGGCAGGCGAAAGCGTCAACTCCTGCACGTTCAGTGCGGCGCAGTCCAGGCTGGCGTCCGAGCCGGCAGCGGCGAACAGAGACACGTGGTGACCCAGCTCGACCAATGCGCGTGCCAGATGCCAAACGTGGGCCTCCAGGCCGCCGGCGAACGGCTGACGCAGGGGAAACCGATTGGAGGCGATGAGCGCCACGCGCAGCGGCGTGCTCACGCGAGTGCGCCTTCGTACAAGGCGCGGTGGGCCTGCGCTATCCGGACGCGTTCGGTGCGACGCTGTCCCCAGCTAGCCCGTGGCGCCGCGGTCCCGCCGCTCCACCGGCCGTAGGCGGCGCGCACAGCGCGATGCAGCGATTCTGGGTCGAATGTCTCCTCGGTGAAGTCGAACACTCCGCACGGACGTTGCTCGCCGTAGAAGCCGCAGCTGGGTGCGATGACCGCGGTGCCGAGATCGAAACATGCCTCCAGCCAACCGGAATGGGTGCCGAAGCGGTAGGGCAGCACCGACACCGACACCGAGGACAGGTAGTCCCACAGTTCGTCGTCGGTGTAGTAGGGATGCACGCGCACGTCGACGTGGGGGTGCTTGGCGTATTGCCGCAGAGCCGCACCCAGTGT
>JAVRPF010000318.1:0-2691 GCA_032162385.1 Mycobacterium sp. | reverse complement strand
GCGGTGTTCGCGGCCCTCGCGGTCGCCGGTCTGCTGGTGCTCGGCTTCAACCCGCTGTCATTCTTCGACATCGACATCTGGCGCCGGGACGACACCCTGCTGGCACGCGCGGCCGTGGTGGGGGTCGCGCTGCTCACCCTGTCGCTCGCGGTGGTCGTGCTGCTCAAGGGCAAGGTGTGGACCGGTCTGGTCGGGATGTTCATCACCCCGCTACTGATCATCGGTGCGATCCGGTTGTCGCGTCCGCATGCGCCGTGGGCGCGGTGGCGCTACGCGGACCGCCCGCGCAAGATGCACCGCGCGCTGGAGCGGGAGCGGCAACTGCGCCGCCCTGTCGTTCAGGCCAAGTTGTGGCTGCAGCACGTGATCGCCGGGGAGCCGCGCTTTCCCGACGACACGGAGGTCAACGAGCAGCTCGACCGGGAGATCCACGCGGCCCCGGCGCCGCGCGCCACGAATGTGGAGGTGGCCTGAGCAGTGCGCTACTTCTACGACACCGAATTCATCGACAACGGGCGCACCATCGAGCTGATCTCGATCGGCGTCGTCGCCGAGGACGGTCGCGAATACTACGCAATATCAACGGAATTCGATCCTGAGCGGGCCGGCTACTGGGTGCGCAAGAACGTGCTGCCGAAACTTCCTTCGCCGTCGTCGAAACTATGGAAGTCACGCAGGCAGATCCGCGATGAGCTGGAGGACTTCTTCGGTGTCGACGGAGACGACACGATCGAGCTGTGGGCCTGGGTGAGCGCCTACGACCACGTGGTGCTGTGCCAGCTGTGGGGCCCGATGACCGACCTGCCGCCCGCGATACCGCGGTTCACCAGGGAGCTGCGCCAGTTCTGGGAGGAGCGGGGCTGCCCGCGGATGCCGCCGCGGCCGCGTGACGCCCACGACGCGCTCGTCGATGCCCGGCACAATCTGCGCAGGTTCGCGCTGATGACCGAAGGCGACGACGGGGCGTGGGCCGCACGCGCCTGAACTGCGGGTATGGCTGGTGAAACCGGCTGTTTCACCCAGTTACCATGGATGTGTGAACTGGACCGTCGACGTACCCATCGACCAACTGCCGGACCTGCCGCCGCTGCCCGAGAGCCTGCGGACGAGGCTCGACGCCGCACTGGCCAAGCCGGCTGCGCAGCAGCCCGACTGGCCGGCCGATCAGGCCAAGGCGATGCGGACCGTGCTGGAGAGTGTCCCGCCGGTCACCGTGCCGTCGGAGATCGAGCGGCTCAAGGGGCTGCTAGCCGACGTCGCGCGCGGCGAGGCGTTCCTGCTCCAGGGCGGCGACTGCGCCGAGACCTTCGTCGACAACACCGAACCGCACATCCGCGCCAACATCCGCACCCTGCTGCAGATGGCGGTCGTGCTGACCTACGGCGCCAGCATGCCCGTGGTCAAGGTGGCCCGCATTGCAGGGCAGTACGCCAAGCCTCGCTCGGCCGACCTCGACGCGCTCGGGCTGAAGTCCTACCGCGGCGACATGATCAACGGTTTCGCGCCCGACGCCTCGGTCCGCGACCACGATCCGTCGCGCCTGGTGCGGGCCTACGCCAACGCCAGCGCCGCGATGAACCTGGTGCGGGCGCTGACCTCATCGGGGCTGGCGTCGCTGCACTCGGTGCACGACTGGAACCGTGAGTTCGTCCGGACCTCACCGGCGGGTGCCCGGTACGAGGCGCTGGCCGCCGAGATCGATCGTGGGCTGAAGTTCATGACCGCCTGCGGTGTGGCCGACCGCAACCTGCAGACCGCCGAGATCTATGCCAGCCACGAGGCCCTGGTGCTCGACTACGAACGGGCGATGCTGCGTCTCGACTTGGAGGGGGCCGAGGACGCCACGCCCAAGCTGTACGACCTGAGCGCGCACTACGTCTGGATCGGGGACCGCACCCGCCAGCTCGACGGCGCCCACGTCGCGTTCGCCGAGGTGATTGCCAACCCGATCGGGGTGAAGATCGGGCCGAACATGACGCCGGAACTGGCCGTCGAGTACGTCGAACGGCTCGATTCGCACAACCAGCCGGGTCGCCTGACGCTGGTCAGCCGGCTGGGCAACGGCAAGGTGCGCGACCTGCTGCCGCCGATCATCGAGAAGGTGCAGGCCACCGGCCATCAGGTGATCTGGCAGTGCGACCCGATGCACGGCAACACCCACGAGTCGTCCACGGGCTACAAGACCCGGCACTTCGATCGGATCGTCGACGAGGTGCAGGGCTTCTTCGAGGTGCACCGCGCGCTGGGCACCCACCCCGGCGGCATCCACGTCGAGATCACCGGCGAGAACGTCACCGAGTGTCTCGGTGGGGCACAGGACATTTCGGACTCCGACCTGGCTGGCCGCTACGAGACCGCCTGCGACCCACGCCTGAACACCCAGCAGAGCCTCGAGTTGGCGTTCCTGGTCGCGGAGATGCTGCGGGACTGATCCAATGAGCGAAGCGATCGTCGTCACCGCTGAGTTCCGGCTGAAACCCGAGCGGGTGGATGAATGGCTGCGGTTGATGCTGGACACCTATGGCCCGGCCTGCGTCGAAGAGCGTGGGATGCTGCGCTTTTGGCTTCACCGCGATGACGCGGATCCCGCTCACATATTGCTCTACGAGCACTGGGCCGACCGCGCGGATTTCGAGGCGAGCATGCGGGCGGACTGGCGCGAGCCGTACCTGGCGGACACCGAGCCACTCT
>JAVRPF010000317.1:0-3890 GCA_032162385.1 Mycobacterium sp. | reverse complement strand
CCGACGAGCACCGGTTGGGCCGCGTCACCGAATGGCTGGACCACGCCGTAGAACTCGGCACCTCGGGCATCGCGCTCGGCCCGCTGTTCGCGTCGGCCACGCACGGCTACGACACCACCGACCACTTTCGGATCGATCCGCGTCTCGGCGACGACGCCGACTTCGATCGGCTGGTGGCCGAGGCTCGCAGTCGCGGCCTGCGCGTACTGCTCGACGGTGTGTTCAACCACGTCGGCACCGGTTTCTCCCGCTACCGCGAAGCGTGCGACGGCGGCCAAGATCATCCGTCGTCTCAGTGGTTCCGGTTGCGCGGCAAGCAATCCCGGTTCGAGACGTTCGAAGGGCACGACGGCCTCATCACGCTGAACCACGACAACCCCGACGTCGTCGACTACGTCGTCGACGTGATGTCGCACTGGCTGCGTCGCGGAGCCGACGGCTGGCGGCTGGACGCCGCGTATGCGGTGCCGGAGCGGTTCTGGGCCCAGGTGCTGCCCCGGGTCAGGGAGTCGTTTCCCGACGCGTGGTTCGTCGGCGAGGTCATCCACGGCGACTACGCCGCCATCGTGGCTGCCGCGACGTTCGATTCGGTCACCCAGTACGAGCTGTGGAAGGCCACCTGGAGCAGCCTCAACGACGGCAACTTCCACGAACTCGACCACGCGCTGCGTCGGCACGACGAGTTCCTGGATGCGTTCGTGCCGATGACCTTCGTCGGCAACCACGACGTGACCCGCGTCGCCAGCCAGCTCGACGATCCCCGGCATGTGGAACACGCGCTGGTCCTGCTGCTGACCACAGGCGGCGTCCCGAGCGTCTACGCGGGCGACGAGTGGGCCTACCGCGGCGTCAAGGAGGAGCGGTTCGGCGGCGACGACGCCGTACGTCCGGAGTTCGCCGCGCGACCGGCCGACGCCGAACCCCTGGGCCAGGACGTGTTCCGGATGCACCAGCACCTGATCGGGTTGCGGCGCAGGAATCCGTGGCTGTACGAGGCGCGCACCTCGGCGCTGCACCTGACCAACCGGCACTACGTGTATCGGACCCAGGCGGGTGACAACGCGCTGGTGGTCGCGCTCAACGTCGACGACACGCCGCTGCGGGTGTCGTTGTCGGAGTTGGGCATCGGCGTCCCGGGACGCCTCGTGGCCGGTTCGGGGGCGCCGGTCGAGGCGACGGTCGACCAGCTGGAGGTCGCCCCACACGGCTGGGCCATCGTCGCCGTCTAGCGCAGCCCCAGTAGTCCGACGGTCATGGGATCGGGCTCGCCGCCGTAGTGCCGTTCCAGCACATCGAGGAAGTCGCGGTCATCGTTCGTGGCGTTGGCGAACAGCGTCATCGACGATCTCAGCTTGAGGGCGTCCACGTGGCCCATCACCTGCACGATCGACCCGCCGTCGACCGCGGCCACAAGTCGCGCACACTCCCGCAGTCGGGGTCCGAGGGTGTCGTGGTCGAGGTAGGCGACCGCCTCGTCACGCGATCCGATGCCGTAGTGCACGGCGATGGAACTGCGGCCCAACTCCCGCAGTTGCGGGAAGACGAACCACATCCAGTGGGAGCGCTTCCTGCCTGCGCGCAACTCCGCCACCACATCCTCGTAGACCGCTTCCTGGGCGTCGACGAACCTCCGCAGGTCGTAGGGGTCGGCCATCATTCCACCGTGCCGCACGAGGATCGGGTTGTCGACGGCCCTTGGACATTCGCCGACTCGGGTGGATCAGTTAGTTTTGCGAGCTAGTCTTTGCAACCGATGACGACATCGACGGAAGACCCACCCAAGGTCGAGGCAACCGACTCGACCGAATCCGCCAAACGGAGTCGTCGACGGCTGATGTCGCGGGTGAGCATCCAGTCCAAGCTCCTCGTCATGCTGCTCCTGACGAGTGTGCTGTCCGCCGCGGTGGTGGGGGCCATCGGCTACCAGTCGGGGCGCAACTCATTGCGCACGTCGGTCTTCGAGCGGCTGACGGAGATCCGGCAGTCGCAGAGCCGGCAGCTCCAAACGGGGATCGCCGATCTGAAGAACTCGCTGGTGATCTACTCGCGGGGATCGACGGCGTCGCAAGCACTCGAGGCGTTCACCGCGGGGTTCGACCAGCTTGGCGCTGCTGCCATCGACCCGGCCCAACAGCAGTCGGTCGTCGATTACTACGCCAAGCGGTTCGCCAAGGACGAAGGGGCGCAGACCGGCGAGAACGTCGACATCGACGGACTCCTGCCGACCTCCAATGCCCAGCGCTACCTGCAGGCGAACTACACCGTCCCGTTCGGCGACTACAACGCACCGTCCGCGGATTGGGGCGCGGCGATCAAATTCGACGATGCCCGCGACGGCAGCCCGTGGTCGGCCGCCAACACCCGGTTCAATGACTTCTTCCGCGAGATCGTCACGCGCTTCGACTTCGAGGACGCCCTGCTGCTCGACACCCGCGGCAACGTCGTCTACAGCGCCTACAAGGGTGTCGACCTTGGTACCAACATCCTGACCGGGCCCTTCAAGGGCAGTGAGCTCGGCGGCGCCTATCAGAAGGCGATCGACTCCAACACCGTTGACTACATCGGCCTCACCGACTTCGGCGACTATCAACCGGCCGACGAGCCGACCGCGTGGTTCGTGTCGCCCGTCGGACCGCAGGACAATGTAGAAGGCGTTCTGGCGCTGCAGTTCCCGATCTCCAAGATCAACCAGCTGATGACGATGGACGGTCGCTGGGAGGATTCCGGCATGGGGGCGACGGGAGAGACGTTCATCGTCGGCCCTGACGACCTGATGAGGTCCAATTCTCGGCTGTTCCTCGAAGATCCCGAGGCCTACAAGCGCGACGTCATCGATGCGGGCACTCCGCCGGACGTCGCCGAGGATGCGATCCGCCAGCACGGCACCACCCTGGTTCAGCCCGTCGCGACCGAGGCCACCAAGCTGGCGCAGCGAGGACAGCGTGGAACGCTGATCGCCGACGACTACCTGGGCCAAGAAACGCTGCAGGCCTACGCACCCGCCGACATCCCCGGGCTGCGGTGGAACGTGATCGCCAAGATCGACACCTCGGAGGCGTTCGCGCCGGTGACGGCGTTCACCCGGACTCTGGTGCTGTCGACGGCAGGGATCATCTTCGCGGTCTGCATCGCCGCGATGTTGCTCGCGCGGCTGTTCGTACGCCCGATCCGGCGACTCGAAAGCGGCGCCCAGAAGATCAGCTCGGGTGACTACGGGGTGGCGGTACCGGTGGTCTCCCGTGACGAATTCGGTGATCTGACAGTCGCTTTCAACGACATGAGCCGCAACCTCGCCATCAAGGAGGACCTGCTCAACGAACAGCGCCGGGAGAATGACCGCATAATGCTGTCGTTGATGCCCGAGCAGGTGGTGGCGCGTTACCGCGAGGGCGAGGAGACCATCTCCCAGGACCACCAGGACGTGACGGTGATCTTCGCAGACATCGTCGGGCTCGATGAGTTGTCCCTCGACCTGACGTCGGAGGAATCGCTGGCCATCGTCAACAGGCTGGTCCGTCAGTTCGATTCGGCAGCAGAGAGTCTCGGCATCGAACGCGTCCGCACGCTGCGCAACGGATACCTGGCCAGTTGCGGCCTGAACGTGCCGCGCATCGACAACGTGCGGCGGACGGTCGACTTCGCCGTCGAGATGAACCGTATCGTCGACCGGTTCAACGGCGAAGCCGGCCACTCACTCAAGCTGCGTGCAGGCATTGACACCGGCACCGTCAGCAGCGGCCTCGTCGGCCGGTCCAGCCTGGCGTACGACATGTGGGGAGCGGCAGTCGATCTCGCCTATCGGGTGCAGAGCGGTTCGCCGCAGCCGGGGGTGTACGTCACGTCCGACGTCTACGACGCGATGCGCGACACCCGGCAGTTCACGGCCGCCG
>JAVRPF010000316.1:0-16904 GCA_032162385.1 Mycobacterium sp. | reverse complement strand
GCACCGCGGGATTGGTGGACCGGTCCGGCACCAACGCCGCCATCTCCACCGCCTGCTGGTGGTGCGGAATCATGTTGGTGGCGAATTCGACGTCTTGGTCGTTGAAGCCGGCGGGCTGTGCGGATGCGCTGGATTCGCTGCCTTGCGGGTGGTCGGTGTGTCCGTTGGAGGCGGGGCTGCTACACGACGACAAGAACAGGGCGGCGGCCGCGACGGCCAGCGCGGCGATGAACGACTTCATGAAATCCACCGTACCGGATACCCCACCGGGGTATCGATAACGGTTTGGCCGGCTAGTACCGCGAAGGCATACTTGACCAATGTCCCCAGCGCCCTCCGGTAGCACACCCGACATCAAGCCACGCAGCCGCGACGTCACCGACGGCCTGGAGAAGACCGCTGCCCGCGGGATGCTGCGCGCCGTAGGCATGGGCGACGACGACTGGGTCAAACCGCAGATCGGCGTCGGCTCGTCATGGAACGAGATCACGCCGTGCAACATGTCGCTGCAGCGGCTCGCACAGGCCGTCAAAGGCGGCGTGCACGAGGCAGGCGGCTACCCGCTGGAGTTCGGCACCATCTCGGTGTCCGACGGCATCTCGATGGGCCACGAAGGCATGCACTTCTCCCTCGTCTCCCGCGAGGTGATCGCCGACAGCGTCGAGACCGTGGTGCAAGCCGAGCGCCTCGACGGCACGGTGCTGCTGGCCGGCTGCGACAAGTCGATTCCCGGCATGCTGATGGCTGCCGCCCGGCTCAATCTAGCCTCGGTGTTCGTCTACAACGGCTCGATCATGCCGGGGCTGGCCAAGCTCACCGACGGCACCGAGAAGGAAGTCACCATCATCGACGCCTTCGAGGCGGTCGGGGCATGTGCGCGCGGGCTGATGTCGCGCGAGGACGTGGACATCATCGAGCGGGCCATCTGTCCCGGCGAAGGCGCGTGCGGCGGCATGTACACCGCCAACACCATGGCGTCGGCCGCTGAGGCGTTGGGGATGTCGTTGCCTGGCAGCGCGTCGCCCGTGGCCATCGACAAGCGGCGCGACGAGTACGCACGCAAGTCCGGCGAAGCGGTGGTCGGGATGCTGCGCCGCGGCATCACCACCAGCGACATCCTCACCAAGGAGGCGTTCGAGAACGCCATCGCCGTCGTCATGGCCTTCGGCGGCTCCACCAACGCCGTGCTGCACCTGCTGGCCATCGCCTGGGAGGCCAACGTCAAGCTCACGCTCGCGGACTTCACGCGCGTCGGGCAGAAGGTGCCGCACCTGGCCGACGTGAAACCCTTCGGCCGGCACGTGATGAAGCACGTCGACGAGATCGGCGGCGTGCCCGTCGTGATGAAGGCGCTCCTGGATGCCGGTCTACTGCATGGGGATTGCCTCACCGTCACTGGCCAGACCATGGCCGAGAACCTCGCCCACATCGAACCGCCGGACCCCGATGGCAAGGTGCTGCGGGCGATGAACAACCCGATCCACCCGACGGGCGGCATCACGATCCTGCACGGGTCGCTGGCTCCCGAGGGCGCCGTGGTGAAGTCGGCCGGCTTCGACTCCGACGTGTTCGAGGGCACCGCAAGGGTTTTCGAGCGGGAGCGCGCAGCACTGGATGCGCTGGAGGACGGCACCATCACACACGGCGACGTCGTCGTGATCCGCTATGAGGGACCCAAGGGCGGGCCCGGCATGCGGGAGATGCTGGCCATCACCGGTGCCATCAAGGGTGCGGGCCTTGGCAAGGACGTGCTGCTGATGACCGACGGGCGGTTCTCCGGTGGCACCACTGGCCTCTGCGTCGGGCACATCGCGCCGGAGGCCGTCGACGCTGGGCCGATCGCCTTCGTGCGCGACGGTGACAAGATCCGCCTCGACGTCGGCAAAGGCACGCTCGACCTGCTGGTCGACAAGGACGAATTCGAGGCCCGCAAGGTCGGTTTCGAGCCACTGCCCCCGGTGTACAAGACCGGTGTGCTGGCCAAGTACACCAAGCTGGTCGGCTCGGCCGCGACGGGCGCGGTCTGCAGCTAGTTCGGTGTTGGTGGTGGTTGGGGCTGGAAGGGTTGATACCACCACCATTGGGCGCGTTCGCCGGTCGGTCCCGAACACGGTTTGACCGCAGGCGGGGGTGTCGTCGGAGGACGGGCCAGCGATCCTCCGCTCATCTGTCGGCCTCCGCTGTCGGTGACCACGAGATGCTGGGCGGGCCCGGTGATGGTGATGACGCCGCGATGGTGTGCCCGGTGATGATACGGGCACACCAGCACCAGATTGGACAGCTCGGTCGGCCCGCCTTCCTCCCAGTGCCGGATGTGATGGGCGTGCAGACCACGGGTCGCCCCGCAACCAGGCACCACGCAGCAGTGGTCCCGGTGCTCGAGGGCACGGCGCAGCCGGCGGCTGATTTGCCGGGTGGTCCGCCCCGACCCGACGACCTGCCCGTGCCGTTCGAACCAGACCTCGCAGGTGGCATCACAGAGCAGGTAGCGGCGGTCGTCCTCGGTCAGCAGCGGGCCCAGATGCAGTGCCGCGACACGGCTCTCGACGTCGACGTGTACGACCACGGTGGTGTGCTGCCCGTGCGGACGGCGAGCCACCTCGGCGTCCCACCCGGCCTCGACCAGGCGCAGGAACGCATCGACGGTGCCAGGCAACGGGGGCGCCTGCTCGAAAGCGTCGTCTGCGTGGTCGCGCTTCCATTCGGCGATTAGCGCGTCGCGATGAGAGTCGAGTGCGGCGTCGAACTTCGCGGCCTCGTCGTGCGGCAGGGTGATCCGCCAGGTGCTGGACTCCTCGTCGGAGGTCTTGGTGATCGACCGAGGCGGTTCTGACCGAGCCTCGGGCTCAGGTCGCGGCTCGGGCCGCGGTTCCAGCTTGACCGCGGTACGCAGTTGGCTGACGGTGGCGCTGGCAGCCAGTTCCGCGTAGTGCTCGTCGGATCCGTCGGCTGCGCGCTCGGCAATGACGCCGACCTGATCCAACGAGAACCGGCCCTCCCGCATGCCCTCCGCGCAGCGGGGGAACTCCTCGAGCCGGTGCGCAACGGTGACGATCGTTTCGGCGTTCTTCGGAGACACCCCGGTCTTCCATGCCACCAACGCCGGAACCGAGCGCGCGCCCGTGGCGCCCCACAGCTCGTCGTGGTCGATCTCGGCCACGATCTCCACCACGCGACCGTCGATCGCGTTGCGCTGACCAGTCAACTCCGCCAACTCTTCGAACAATGCCTCGAGACGCCGCACCGGACTCACCCGAGGAGCGAAAGTCGCTGCGGCCGAAGACATGACCCCATCAAAGCAGAGGGGTATGACAAATTTTGGCTCAGCTCGACGGAGGGTCGATCGGGGTCATGCTGATCGGCACCCAGTGGGTGCCCGGTCCCTCGCCGGGGCAGCCGGCTCCGCCGACGACGAGCGTGCGTTCCCCGTGCAAGCTGCCGTCGGAGTTCGGGATCCAGTAGTCCGAGCGCTGCGACGGCACCCCGCTGCCGGGGTCGGTGCGCTGGCAGAGGTAGGGAACCCCACCGCTCGTCTCCCACCGGCCGTTGTTCCAGCGGTACTCGTACTCCAGGGGGGCTGCGGGGTTGCGGACTTGGTCACCGCTGTTGTCCATCCGCATGACGCAACCGTTCACGTCGCAGTGGGTGCTGAACTCGACTGGGAAGGTCTTCGACTCCATCGGCGTCGGCATGCCGTTGAACGTCTGCTGCGAGAAGTCGACGTGCACGTCGTAGAACCCGTAGACCGGCACCGGCTCGACGCGGTCCGCTTGAGCCAGCGGCGACGTGAGTAGCGCTGCGCATGCTGCGATGGCGCCGACTGCGAGTGTCCTGGACATACCCTGTCACTAACACATGGGCGCGGGCTGGACGTACGGTTTGGGCATGACGCTCGCCTTCCTGATCACCTCGCTGATCGTCGTCGCGACACCGGGCTCCGGCGCGCTCTACACCGTGGCAACGGGCCTGGCGCACGGGACCAGGGCGAGCGTGTTCGCCTCGGTCGGCTGCACGCTGGGCATCGTGCCCGCCATGCTGGCGGCGGTCACCGGCCTGGCGGCGATCATGCACAGCAGTGCGACCGCGTTCCAGACCATCAAATGGGCTGGCGTGGCCTACCTCCTGTTCCTGGCCTGGATGGCGTGGCGCGACAAGTCCGAAATGGTCGCCAGCACAACCGATTCCGAACGACCGGGCCCCTGGCGCATCACCTGGACGGCGGTCGCGGTCAACGTGCTGAACCCGAAGCTGACGCTGTTCTTCTTCGCGTTCCTTCCGCAGTTCATCGACCCGGCCCGTCCCCCGGTCGGTCAGATGTTCTACCTCAGTGCCGTCTTCATGGCGATGACGTTCGTCGTCTTCGCGGTGTACGGGGCGTTCGCGGCCGGCGTGCGCAGCCACGTCATCCGCAGGCCACGGGTGGTGACGTGGATGCGGCGAACGTTCGCCGCGTCCTACGTCGCACTGGCCGCCCGCATGGCGGCGACGGCACGCTGAGCCACAGTGCCCGATCCTTCAGGGTGTAACGGGCCGCAGCAGGTCCGCGGCCTCTGACTGGTAGGCGTGCTCGGCCCATCCGAGCGGTGTCGAGCCGAACCGCCCGTCGGTGATCGATGGGTCCGCTCCGGCGTCGAGCAGCAGGCGGATCCGGTCCAGATCGCCTTCCCAGGCGGCCTGGTGCAGCGCGGTACCGCCCTCGGCGTCGCGTGCGTTCGGATCGGCAGGCAGTGACCGCTCGACGACCGTCACCCCTGACACGTCAACGCCGTGCTCGCCGAGGAGCGCCAACCGGTCGGCGAACCCGTGCTCGGCCGCCCAGCCGACCTGGCGCGCCCACATCTGCTCCTGGGTTTCCATCGCCTCGCCCAGCCGCCGGTGCCACGGCCCCGGCTCGACGCGTCCCAACCCGTGGGCGAAGAGCAGTTCGAGGTAGTCGTCGCCCGGCCGGAACATCCGGTTGTAGAGCGTCTGCTGGTCCTCCGGATGCGCACCCCGGTCGAGCAGCAGGGTGGCCAGCGCCTGGTCGTACGGGTGCCTCGGCTGCCGCCGCGGTCCCTGCTCGCCCTCGCCGAACACCCCGGTGAGCGCGGTGAACAGCGTCGACATCCCGCACCACAGGTAGCCGGCGTTCGGGTCGGCACCCGCGTCGATCAGCACCGCGGCGGCCTCGAGCACCTCGTCCTGGGTGCGGTCCAGCGGTGCGCGGGAGTAGGTCAGGTGCAGCAGTGGCGCCCAGCCGAATGGCCCACCCGCCCGGCGGGCGAGCGTCGGATTTGCGGCCAGGTGCCGGCGCAGCGCCGCGGGATCGGACGCTGCCGCCGCCGCCCACACGTGCTGGTCGACAAGCGTCGGATCGTCGGCGAGCAGATCCGCGGCGGTCTGCCAGCGCGGCGGGGCATCGGCGTCGTCGTAGCGCAGTGCGCTGAGCGTGCAGAACCGATCGGCCGGGTCCAGCGTGTCCTCGTCGACCGCTTGTGGGTCGACGCTGAGGTCCGCGGCGATCCGCAGGTAGTGCACCAGCGCAGGCCACCCGGTGAAGCCGTACGACCTGGCGACGGTCAGCTGCGCGTCGTGCAGCGCGAACCGGGATGGCGATTCGGCCAACGCAATCGACGGCTTCGGGTGGCCCGCCGGACGAGGTCGACGGCGTCCTGTTCGCCTGTGGTGATGCCGCGCTGCAGTCGACGCGCATCGGCCTTCAGCCGATCCAGTGACGGGTTGTTTGGCAGCGAGCTGGCCATGACGGCCTCCTTCCGAGCCCGGCGTCCGCGAGGTCGGGCCGAGGAAAGAGGACATCCGGCACGAGCGTGGTCTTGCTGGCAGGGAGGCTGAGCCTCTTCGAGCGGACGTCGGGCGGTCCTGCGCGCCCGACATCACGATAGGCCAGCGGGCGCTACCTCACCAGGGCCAACGCGAAGCCGTCCCAGCCCTTGGCTCCGACGGTCTGGACGGCCGCGGTGTCCAGCCGTGGGTGCTCGCCCATCATCACGAACATGTCTCGCACGGCACGCGCCTGCTGATCGTCGGGCGCGGGGTCGAGGACGCGACCCGCGCGGGCGATGTTGTCGACCACGATGAGTGCACCGGGCGCCGCCAGCTCAATCGCCCACTGCACGTATGCGACGTTGTTCTCCTTGTCGGCGTCGATGAAGAACATGTCGAAGCGCGTCCCGCGTTCGGCGAGCACCGGCAAGGTGCCCAGCGCCGCGCCGACCATGACCTCCACCCGGTCGTCGACGCCTGCGCGCGCGAGGTTCGCGCGTGCAACCTCGGCGTGTGCGGGCTGGTACTCCAACGTCACGACGCAGCCTTCGGGTCCAACCGCGCGGGCCAGGGCGATGGTGCTGTAACCGGCGAGGGTGCCGATCTCCAGCACCTGGGTGGCCCCTCTCAGCTCGGTCAACAGCGACAGGAGTTTGGCGTGCTGAGCGGAGAGCTCGATCGACGGCATCCCGGCGTCGGCGGCCGACTGCCTCGTCGCGGCGAGTACGTCGTCCTCGGTGTGCAGCAGATCGTTGAACATGGCGTCGAGGGCCTGCGGATCCGGTTCGGTCACCCGCTCCACGTTAAACGCTCGCCGCTACCGCACGCCCTCCTTGGCGTAGACCACGCGCAACACGTGGCCGACCTCGGGGCCCATCACCGCATCGGTCAGATCGCAGAACGTCGTGACGAACTCCGGCCCGTGGGCAGGCTCGGCCCGGCACAAGTGGTGGGCGATCTCGTGCAGCACCACCAGTTCCCGCAGTGCCCACGTGGTCCGCCGATCGGGCACGGCGACGGTGGCGAGGTTTCCGTCGTACTCGTAGTGCGCTGCGGTGACGCCGCGGCGACCGCGCACGGTCAGTGGGTCGGCGGCGGGCCACCGCTGCCGCACGGACGGATGGCCGAGCACGTCGTCGACGTAGCGCTGCACGGAATCCACCGAGGCGAACCGCGCCTCGGGCGGCAGGGTGATGTTGGCGCCGAAGAACTCGACCGTGCCGTTGCCGTGCTCGGACACGCGATCGAACAGCGTCCGCACGAACTCCTCGGCGGCGTAGACCCGTGCGCGTTGATCGTCACGCGGCACGGTGCGCCGTCACCGGTCCAGGGCGCCGCGTGATCCGGCCAGTTCCGTGCTCGGCCCCAGCCGGGCCCGCTTCCCGGCGCGATCACCGGCGCGACGGGCGGCCGAGGAATAGCCCGCCGACGCGCTGTTGGCACGCCAGGTCCCCCGGGCCTTGGACGCCTCCCGGTAGAACGACTTGAGCTCGATGTCCTTGTTGCGCAACGCGAGGGCGGTGCCCGGGCGGTGGTCGCGGTCCTTGGTGGCGTCCTTCTTGGCCTCCTCGTGCGCCTCGGCCAGCCGCTGACCCACCCGGGCGCCGAACGCCAACTGGAAGTTCAGCCGCGCGGTGATGGTGGGGGTCGGCCGGTGCTGGCCCGAGAAAATGTAGGCGTCGGAAGCCTTCACCATCTGCACCACCAGGCTGGCGTACAGCGCATGGGTGGCGTCGATGTCCTCGGCGAACCCGTAGGCGTAGACGAACGTCGAGTTGGATGCGACGTCGCACTTCAGGTCGTTGGCCCCGCCGATCACCACGAACAGTTGGACGTAGGTGCGCAGCCCCCTGGTGCCCGCCTCGCCGATGGTGATGGTGCGTTGCACCGGCACCTGCGCCGGGGAGCGGGTCGCGGCGTGCGCGCGGGCCACGGCGAGGTCGATGGACGTGGTGGTGGCCAGACGCTGCGCGGCCGCCATGAACGCCTCGGCTTCGTGGGCGTTGTCGGTGTTCTCGGCTTGGCGCAGCAGCGCAGCGATGCGCGCCAGCATCTTGTCATCTGTCATGCGCGATCCGCTCCGCTTCTCGCTTTGAAGTCATAACGCGCTCCCGCTCCGCTTCTCGCTTTGAAGTCATAACACGCTCCCGCTCCGCTTCTCGCTTTGAAGTCATAACGCGCTCCCGCTCCGCTTCTCGCTTGAAAGTCATGGCGTCAAACTACGGAACCAGTACGACTTTCCCGCGGGCGTGGCCGGTCTGCAGATACCGGTGCGCCTCGGGCGCCTCCTCGAGGGGAAACTCCTTGTCCACCGTCACTTCCAGCTTTCCGGCGGCCGCCAGCGCGATGACTTCCTGGCGGGACGCGTCGCGGATGTCCTGACCGCCGTCGGCGCCGGTCAACGCCGCGATGCCCAGTTCGGCCGCCCGACCGAAACCGGCGATGGTCGCAATGCGGCCGCGATCGGCGACCAATTCGACCGACGTGTCCAGCGCCTCGTCGGTGCCGACCAGGTCGAGCGCGGCGTCGACCGCGCCGATGGCCCGCACCCGGTCGGCCAGCCCTTCGCCGTATGCGACGGGTTCGGCGCCGTAACCGCGCAGCTGATCGTGGCGCGCAGGGCTCGCGGTGGCGATCACCTTGGCCCCGCGCGCGACCGAGAGCTGCACCGCCATCAGCCCGACGCCGCCGCCGGCGCCGTGGATCAGCACGGTGTCGCCCGTCCCCACAGCGGTCGTCGTCAACAGGTGCCATGCGGTGCCGGCCACCAGGAGGAGCCCTGCGGCTTCCGCGAAACTCAGCGACGCGGGCTTGTGTCCCACGTCGGAGGCATCGGCGATCACCTGCTGGGCGTAGCCGCCGCGGATGTTGGTGACGATCACCTCGTCGCCGACTGTCAGTGGTCCGGTGTATCCGGCCGTGCCGGGTGCGACCGCGGCGATCACGCCGGCCACCTCCATGCCGAGCGGCATCGGCAGATTGCCCGGATCGCTGCCCATGTCGCCGCTGTACAGCTTGTAGTCGACCGGATTGGTGCCCGCCGCGCGGACGTCGACGAGCACCTGATCTGGCCCGGGATCGGGTAGTTCGATGTCTTGCAGCACAAGGACTTCCGGTCCGCCGTAGCTTTCCGCGAAAACTGTTCTCGTCATGGCCGCAGTGTAGCCACTACTTGCTCACGAAGCCGTCCAGGGCGGTGACCAGCTGGGGCGACAGCGGGTCCTTCTTGGAGTAGTTGGCGACGTTGTCAGTCGGGTCGTCGCGCAGCACGTGGTTGACGCCCTTGAGTGCGACGACGGTCAGGGCGGTGTGACCGAGCGCGGCAATCAGCGGTTTCTCGGCTGCGCAGTCGGCCTGCGCGTCGGAGTCCGAACACGTCAGGAGGGCGGGGGTGCCTGCGGGCACCTTCGCGGCGAGCGCCATCGGGTCGATCGCGTCGGCCTCGACCACGGCCTTGACGTTGCCGGGGTTGAGGATGGCGCCGAGCCCCTCGGGCAGCTTCGCCGGCGCGGTGCCCTTGGTGCGGGCTTCGACGACGGCCGCGTTCCAGGCGGCGACTACGTCGTCGGCCTGTTGACGCGTCTTCGCCCCCGAGCTCACCGCGACGTCGACGTCGGCGTGCACCCGGCCGGTGATGATGTCGAGATAGCGGCCGGACAACGGCTGAAAGAGGCCCAGCGCGTGGATCTTCGGCGCGTCGGACGCGGTGTCGACCGCCAGCGACATCGCGTGGACGGTGCCCTCCCCCAGCGCGTACACCGAGATCCGCGACTTGTCGGTACCCGGCTGCTGGGCGAGGAAGCGCACCGCCGCCTTGGCGCCCGAGGTGTAGACGGCACTGCCGACGTCGGCGGGCCGCAGTGCATAGGGGCCGAGGCCGGTCTTGCCGGTACCCGCCTTGTCGTAGCGAAGACTGGCCACCCCCTTGCCGGACAGGTACTCGGCCAACTGGCGCATGTTGCCGACCGGACCCGCCACCGCGTTGTCCCCATTGCGGTCGGTGTTGCCGCTTTCCGAGATGAGCAGGGCGGCCGGGCCGGGCGCGTCACCCTGGTGACGGTAGGTCCCGTGGATGGTCAGACCGTCCGCGACGAACGTCACGTCCTCGTCGACCCACCCGGACTCCGCCGTGGTCGCGTTGCCGCTGGAGGGTGCACCGGCGTCGTCGCCCCCGGGCGAGGACGAACACCCCGCGATGGTCAGCACCGTTGCGAGCGCCCAGACCAGTTGCCGGCCAACGTTTCTCACAGCCTGACCTCGATCCACGACACCACGTCGTCGAGCACCACGGCACGTTCCGGCTCGTTGAACACTTCGTGATACAGCTCGGGGTAGACCTTGAGGTGCGCGTCGATGGGGCCGACGCACTCCAGGAGTCGGCGGCTGCCCGCGACCGGGATCAGCTTGTCCTGGCCGCCGTGCACCACCAGCAGCGGCGCGGTCAACGACGCGGCGCGCTGCGGCATCGTCTCGCCGACGCCGATCAGCGCCTTGGCGATCCCGGCGGGCAGCTTGCCGTGGTGCACCAGTGGATCGGCCTCATAGGCGGCGACCACCTCGGGATCGCGCGAGACCGCGTCGGCCGGGAGATTCTCGACGGGCAGCCCCGGCAGCACGCTGCCGACCACCTTGGCCACGGTGATCATCACCGGCGACACCGCGTCCTGGGCGTACACCGCGGGACCTGACAGCACCATGGCGGCGTAGTCGTCGGGGTGCTCGACGCCGTAGGCGAACACGATGCCGCCACCCATGCTGTGGCCGAGCACGACGCGCTTGAGCTCGGGGTGCGCGGCGGTGGCGATGCCGACGAGGTGGTGGAAGTCGTCGGTGTACTCGGACATGTCCTTGAGGTAGACGCGCTTGCCGCCGGAGCGGCCGTGGCCGCGGTGATCGAGCGCGTAGGTGATGAGCCCGCCCTCCCCGAAGCGCTGCGCAACGTGGTCGTAGCGACGGGCGTGTTCGGCGTAGCCGTGTGCCAGGATCACCACGCCGAGCGGGTTGGTGTCGGGTATCCACGCGTCGTAGACGATTCGAACCCCGCCCACACCGTCGAAGCTGCGTTCGCTGCGGGTTGTGGCCATCAGGGGAGACTAGCGGGCGGCCCTGAACGGCATCGTTCGCCGTTGCGTGCGTCTTGTCGGTGTGCGTGGGTACCCTCGTGAGCGTGAGCGTCCTCGCGAAAGATCCGGTTGGTTTCGAGTCCAAAGACGTCTTTCTGGCCGATGCCCAGCGCTACCGGCGTGAACTCCTCGCGCACTGCTACCGGATGACCGGTTCGCTGCACGACGCCGAGGACCTGGTCCAGGAGACCTACCTGCGGGCGTGGAAGTCCTACGACCGCTTCCAGGGCAGGTCATCGGTGCGCACCTGGCTGTACCGCATCGCCACGAACACCAGCCTCACCGCGCTCGACGGTCGTCAACGCCGGCCGCTGCCGTCCGGGCTCGGTCAGCCGGCATCCGATCCGTACGGCGAGATCACCGAGCACCACGAGGTGCCCTGGCTCGAGCCGATGCCAGACCCGACGCACGAGGACCCCTCCGATCCGTCGGTGATCGTCGGGTCGCGGGAGTCCGTCCGGCTGGCGTTCATCGCGGCCCTGCAGCATCTGTCACCCCGCCAGCGGGCGGTCCTGGTGCTGCGCGACGTGCTGCAGTGGAAGGCCGCCGAGGTCGGGTCCGCGATCGGTGCGTCCACCGCCGCCGTCAACAGCCTGCTGCAACGCGCCCGCGCACAACTCGAGTCGGTCGATCCCAAGGAGGACGACTCCGTCACCGCGCCGGAGGACCCCGAGGCGCAGGATCTGCTGGGCCGCTACATCGCCGCATTCGAGAACTACGACATGGACAAACTCGTCGAGCTGTTCACGGCGGAGGCGGTCTTCGAGATGCCACCGTTCGACGGCTGGTATCAGGGCCCGGAGAACATCGTCCAGCTCTCGAAGACGCACTGTCCCGCGGAGGGAGCCGGCGACATGCGCTTCCTGCGGACCATGGCCAACGGCCAGCTCGCCGCCGCGCTCTACATGCTCAACCGGGAGACCGGCGTGCACGAGGAGTTCCAGCTGCACGTGCTGGAGATGAGCCCCGGCGGTGTTTCGCACGTGGTGGCATTTCACGCGGACGGACTGTTCGAGAAGTTCGGGTTGCCTGCGTCGCTTTAGCCCGCGGGGATCACCGGCAACGTGACACTCGACGGGTGCGCCGCGTCGTGCAGGATCGTCTGGGTCGCTGACACGGTGGCTGTGCTCTGGCCGAATGGTTCGCCGGTGTTGGGGTTGGGGGCGAACTGCGGGTAGTCGCTGCTCGAGATCTCGAGCCGGATGCGGTCTCCGGTCCGAAACTCGTAGCTGGTCGGCCAGATCTCGATCCTGTAGGCATGCGGCTGGTTGGGCGTGGCCGGCGTCGGATTCGACAGAGAGTCGCGGAAGGACGTTCGCAGGATCCCGTCGTTGAGGTTGATGACCTGCCCGTCGGGCTTCACCACCGTCAGCTTGGCGGTGAAGTCGGTGTCGGGCGCAGATGACTGGGCCCACAGGGTCGCCGTGGTGGGTCCGGTGATCTCGGTGTCGTGCGGCACCGGGGCGCTGCTGTAGACGAGGACGTCGGAGCGCTGCTCCACGGGGGTCTGGTCGTAGGGACCCTGGGGGCCGGACTGCGCTCCACAGCAGGAGTGCCCGCCGAGGCTCGGCGCGGGGAAGCGCGGGTCGTAGGTGTAGACGTCGGGTGGATCCGCCGACGGGGGATCCAGGACCAGTTGGCCCCTGCGATCGGCGATACCACCCGGCCCGGAAAGGTAGTAGGTGGTCGGCTGGGTCTGTGGCAGTGGCCAGCCCGTCGCGGTCTTCCAGACGTTGGCGCCCATCAGGAAGTAATCCACCCGCGGTGTGCCCGCCGATGCCTTGGAGCCGTTGTCCTTGCCCTTGAGGAAGTGGTCGTACCAGTCGAGCATCAGGGCGTTGATGGGGCTGTCCGCGACGGCACCGATCGCCTTGAGCATCGGCGCGGGTTCCGATCCGGGTCGGCCCCAGTCGACGTGGTCCCACGGTCCGATGACCAGGCGCTGATTGGCACGGGCGTTCGCGTTCGCGCCGTGGGCCACCATGCCCGAGAAGTTCTCGACGCCGCCGGCAAGGAAGGCGTCGTACCAGCCTTCGAAGTGCAGCACCGGCACCGCAACCGACTGGTACCGGTCCCGGATGCTGAACTGCTGCCAGAAGTCATCGCGCGTCGAGTGGTGGATCCAGTCGAAGTACCACGGCGCGACGGCAGGGTTGCCGGGCTGCAGCGGCGGCAGATCCTTGAACGGACGGAAGTCGAGCCATCTGGTGGGATCGCCTGCGGCCGCAGTGACTTCGGCGACGGTCGCCTCGTCCTTGCGATTTGCGGCCGCGGTCTTGGCGATGGAGCCGATCGCCCACGGCTGCACGAAGGCCAACCGGAATTCACCACCCTCGTACGTCCAGCCGTCGTAGTAGTCCGACGCGGTGTTCGCCGGAACGATGGTGACGAGGTGTGGCGGGGCGGCCACGGCGGCAAGCCACTGTGTGGCACCGACGTAGGAGGAGCCGTACATGCCGACCTTGCCGTTCGATCCTGGCAGCGCCGCTGCCCATTCAACGGAGTCGTAGCCGTCGGTCTGGTCACTAGTGAACTCGCTGAATGTGCCACCCGACGCGCCCTGCCCCCGGATATCTTGCACGACAACGAGATAACAGTGGGACGCGAACCAATCTGGCGGCTGGTAGCGGGACGGTCCCTGCGCGTCCGTCTTGCCGTACTGAGTGCGCATCAGGATCACCGGTACGCTCTCCGCGCTCTTCGGCCGGTAGAGGTCGGCACGCAGGACGGTGCCGTCGCGCATGGTTGCGGGCACGTTCTGCTGCTTGGTCACCCCGCACGGCCCGCGGCCCGGATCCGAGGGCCACGGCCCTTCGCCGGAACGGGCCCCGCGGTCGCCCGAGCACCCGCCGAGGATCATGGTCACGACGGCGGCGATGGCCGCGACCCGAATCGCGACGGAAGGCACGCGATCACGCTAGCGCGGTCGGCTGACCGTGCCGGCGGCGCGGGTGCCGAACGAGATGTTCTGACCAGGTATAAGGCCAGCTAGAACGGCTGCTTGGCGCATGTTCTGGAACGTGTTCTATGATCGCGGCCATGAAGACCAAGGGTGCTCTGCTGTGGGAACTCAACTCACCGTTCAAGGTCGACGAGATCGACCTGGGCGATCCGGTCGCCGATGAGGTGCAGATCCGGATGCACGCGGCGGGCATGTGCCATTCCGACTACCACCTGACCACCGGCGCCACGCCCATCGGCCTGCCGGCACTCGGCGGCCACGAAGGTGCCGGGGTGGTGACCAGGGTCGGCAAGAACGTGACGGGCATCGAGGAGGGCGACCACGTCATCCTCGCCTTCATCCCAGCGTGCGGACAGTGCCCGTCGTGCCTCAAGGGCTACCGCTCGCTGTGCGATCGGGGCGCGCTGCTGCTGGGCGGCAAGGCCATCGCCGACGGGACGTCGCGCGTACATGCCGGTTCGCACGAAGTGTCGCCGATGAACCTGCTCGGTACCTTCGCGCCGTACATGACGGTGCACGAGGACTCCGTGGTGAAGATCGACGCGGACGTGCCGTTCGAGACCGCGGCCATCATGGGATGCGCGGTGCCCACCGGCTTCGGTTCGGCCACGAACGTAGCCGACGTGCAGCCCGGCGAGACCGTCGTGATCATCGGTGTCGGTGGCATCGGCGTGAGCGCGCTGCAGGGCGCGGTGATCTCCGGCGCCAAGGACGTCATCGCGATCGACCCCAACGAGTGGAAGCGCGACCAGGCGATCAAGTTCGGCGCCACCCACGTCTACTCCTCGATGGCCGAGGCCATCGCGCCGATCATCGACGTCACGCACGGTGTGATGGCCGACAAGACCATCATCACGGTGGGCGAGATGCGCGGTGAGTACATCGAGGAGGCGATGACCCTGACCACCAAGACCGGCACCTGCGTGGTCACCGGCATGGGTTCGATGATGGACTTCGACGTCAAGCTCAACCTTTTCCTGTTCACGATGATGCAGAAGACGTTGAAGGGCAACATCTTCGGCGGCGGCAGCTCACACGTCGAGACACCGAAGCTGGTCGGTCTCTACAAGGCGGGCCTGCTGAAGATCGACGAGATGGTAACCAGCACGTACTCACTGGACGACATCAACGACGGCTACCAGGACATGCTCGACGGCAAGAACATCCGCGGCGTGATCAAGTTCGACGAGTCGGACTGGTAAACCGAGGCTCCGAGTCACACCAGCCCAACGGTTAATTGCCACCGACGGTGCTCCCCTCCGGTTACGCGTGTGGCCGGTCTGACTCGGACTCGACCCTGGCCTCGATCCGCGCCAGAACTCCGCCCGTCCAGCGGTCGACGACACGCAGGTCGGCGGCGGGCATCCCGTAGAACACCAGCGCACGCACCAACTCGGCGTGACCCGGTGCGGCCGACGCCAGCGCCGCGCGCCCGTCGGCGGTGAGGTCGACGGTGGCCGCCCTTCGGTCGTCCGCGGCGCCCGTGCGCTCGACCAGCCCACGCGCCCGCATCCGGCTCAACTGGTGCGACAGCCGACTCTGCTCCCACCCCAGCCGCTCGCCGAGCTGGGCTATCCGACAACCGGGCCGGTCGTCGAGCGCGACCAGCACGTCGTAGTCGGCCAGCGACAGCCCGCAGTCGGCCTGGAGCTGTCGGCTCATCGCCGACTGCAGTCGCGCCGTCATCACCAGGTAGTTGCGCCACACCCGTTGCTCGTCCGCTGTCAGCCACACGGAATATATGACACATCATCTATGTTGTCGTGTCCAGTGCCGGCCACCTAGGCTGGCGAGGATCTCCCGAGGAGTCAGGCAAGATGACCAGCACCGAATCCGTCGACATCCGGCGCGCGGCGGATCGCGCCGCCACGAAGATCTCCTGGCTGGACTCCAAGCACTCGTTCTCGTTCGGCGCGAACTACGACCCCACCAACACCCACCCCGGGCTGCTCCTGGTGAACAACGACGATGTCGTCAAGCCCGGCACGGGCTTTGAGACCCATCCGCACCGCGACATGGAGATCGTCACCTGGGTGCTGCGCGGGTCGCTGGTGCACCAGGACTCCACCGGCCACTCCGGGGTCATCTATCCCGGTCTGGCGCAGCGGATGTCGGCCGGACGCGGCATCCTGCACTCCGAGAAGAACGACTCCTGGACGCTCGACGGTAACGAAACCCACGAAGAGCCCGTGCATTTCGTGCAGATGTGGGTGGTCCCCGACGAGTCCGGCGCCACGCCCGGCTACCAGCAACTCGAGATCGACGACGAGTTGCTGCGCGGCGGCTTGGTCACCATCGCCTCCGGCATGCCCGAACATGCCGACCACGCCGCGATCACCATCCACAACCGCTACGCCGCCCTACGCGGTGCGCGACTGCAACCCGGACAGAGCGTCGAACTACCACACGCTCCCTACCTGCACCTGTTCGTGCCCCGCGGCGAGGTCACCCTGGAAGGGGCAGGCCCGCTGTCCGAGGGCGATGCCGTCAGGTTCACCGCGTCCGGTGGCCAGCGGGTTACCGCGACGGCGCCATCCGAAATCCTGGTCTGGGAGATGCATGCGGGTCTGGCTGCGGCGTAACCACCTTCGTGTGAGCGTGGCCGTCGGCCTGGTTGGCGTGCTGCTGGCGGGATGCTCGTCGGGTCCGGCACCCGCCCCCGCATCGACCACCCGCCCGCCCGCCGAGGCCGGCCTCGAGGAGGTCACCGTTCAGGTGCCCGATGACTTCGCGGCGCGGCCGTTCGACGAGCCACGAAAGGCGTTGGTGCCCAGGGGATGGACATTGTCGGTGTGGGCCCGCATACCGCAGCCCAGGCTCGCTGCGTGGACCCCGGATGGAAACCTGCTGGTCTCGGTGCCGAGCACCGGCCAGGTCATCCGGCTTCAACCGACGGGCCCGGGTGCGCTCGACAATCTGCTCCTCGAGGGGTTGGACCAACCTCACGGACTTGCGTTCGCGGGGGCGACGCTCTACGTCGCCGAGAGCGATCAGGTCGACGCGTACGACTACGCGAATGGCACCGTGAGCAACGGGCGAACCGTTGCGGCCGGCCT